>NZ_WIVR01000001.1:0-248354 GCF_009600525.1 Pseudomonas sp. FSL R10-1350 | reverse complement strand
GGCATGCAGACCAAGCTGCGTGCGGCGCGTCTGGCGGCGCGTTCCGGGGCGCATACCATCATTGTGGGTGGTCGCCTGGAGCGTGTGCTGGACCGTCTGAAGGCAGGCGAGCGCCTGGGTACATTGTTGTCGCCTGAGCGTGGCATGCTGGCGGCGCGCAAGCAGTGGCTGGCCGGGCATCTGCAAACGCGCGGCACCCTGGTGCTGGATGCCGGTGCTGTGGCGGCATTGTCCGAAGGGCATAAAAGCTTGCTGCCGGTGGGCGTCAAAGCCGTGCAGGGCGGGTTCCGTCGTGGCGAAATGGTTGTGTGTGTGGCGCCTGATGGACGAGAAATTGCCCGTGGCCTGGCCAACTACAGTGCGGCTGAAGCGCAAAAAATTATTGGGCAGTCGTCTGAGGCGATTGTCAGCTTGTTGGGTTACATGGCTGAGCCAGAGTTGGTTCACCGCGATAACCTGATCCTGGTGTGAATTGAGGTGTTGAATGCGCTTGCTTAGCGGTCTGTTGGGTTTGATCTTGGCGGTGCCTTTGTTGGCATCGGCTGAGGAAATTGGCACGGTGTCGACCGTGTTCAAATTTGTTGGGCCGAACGACCGCATTGTGGTCGAGGCATTCGATGACCCGAAGGTGGATGGCGTGACCTGCTACCTGTCGCGGGCCAAGACTGGCGGCATGAAAGGTGGTCTGGGCCTGGCGGAAGATCGCGCTGAAGCGTCATTGGCCTGTCGTCAGACCGGTCCGATCAGCTTTAAGGGTGATTTGAAAGATGGCGAAGAGGTGTTCAAAGAGCGCACTTCGCTGGTCTTCAAGACCATGCAAGTGGTGCGCTTTCTCGACAAGAAGCGCAACACGCTGGTGTATCTGGTGTACAGCGACCGCCTGATCGAAGGCAGCCCGCAGAACGCAGTGACTGCGATCCCGATCTTGCCGTGGCCGCAGCGGTAATAAAAGCGCTAAGTGACTGTGTAGGAGCTGCCGAAGGCTGCGATCTTTTGATCTTTTAACCTCAAAAGATCGCGAGGCAAGCTCGCTCCTACAAGGGTTTGCTAAATCGCAGGCAATAAAAAACCGACCCTAGGGTCGGTTTTTTTAAAAGCTTATCGCTTAAGCAGCAGTCGCAAGGTTCAACGCCTTGACGTGGCCATTCAGGCGGCTCTTATGGCGAGCAGCTTTGTTCTTGTGGATGATGCCTTTATCGGCCATACGGTCGATAACAGGGACAGCCAGAACATAAGCAGCTTGCGCTTTAACAGCGTCTTTTGCGTCGATGGCTTTAACTACATTCTTGATGTAGGTACGAACCATGGAACGCAGGCTGGCGTTGTGGCTGCGACGCTTCTCAGCCTGTTTTGCACGTTTTTTGGCGGAAGGTGTGTTGGCCACCGTCGAGCTCCTCGAAAGACTTTTGGAATTAACAAACAAAATAGGCCGCGAATCATGCCGATGACGACAACTCTTGTCAAGGGCGATTGATTCGAGCCGCTGAGTGGTTGATCGAGGGAGACGGGAGATTTATTTCCGGCGCTTGACCTGTAAACTCGCGAGCTTGGCTCTGTGCTGTTGCGGCGCGCAGTATCGCATAAGTGAACGCTTTGTTCGCCTGCTCTTTCTCTAAAGGCAAAAACTCTTTCAATGAATTTGCTCAAGTCGTTGGCTGCTGTTAGCTCCATCACCATGATTTCAAGGGTTCTGGGCTTTGTCCGGGACACCATCGTGGCGCGCATGTTTGGCGCGGGTATGGCAACAGATGCGTTCTTTATTGCCTTTAAGCTGCCCAATCTGCTGCGCCGGATTTTCGCCGAAGGCGCTTTTTCGCAAGCGTTTGTGCCGATTTTGGCCGAATACAAAAATCAGCAGGGCGAGGAGGCCGCGCGCACCTTTGTGGCCTATGTCGCCGGGCTGCTGACGCTGGTGCTGGCCATCGTCACCGTGCTGGGCATGCTGGCTGCGCCCTGGGTGATCTGGGCCACGGCGCCAGGGTTTGCCAGCACGCCCGAGAAGTTTGAGCTCACCTCCAACATGTTGCGGGTGACCTTTCCTTATATATTGCTGATCTCGTTGTCATCGCTGGCCGGGGCGATCCTCAATACCTGGAACCGCTTCTCGGTGCCGGCGTTTGTGCCGACGCTGCTCAACGTCAGCATGATCATCTTTGCCCTGTTCCTGACCCCGTATTTTGACCCGCCGGTGATGGCGCTGGGTTGGGCGGTGCTGGCCGGTGGCCTTGCGCAGTTGCTGTTCCAGCTCCCGCACCTGAAAAAAATCGGCATGCTGGTGCTGCCGCGCCTCAATTTGCGCGATACCGGCGTATGGCGCGTGATGAAACAGATGGTGCCGGCCATTCTGGGGGTGTCGGTCAGTCAGATTTCGCTGATCATCAACACGATTTTTGCCTCCTTTCTGGTGGCCGGGTCGGTGTCCTGGATGTACTACGCAGACCGCTTGATGGAATTGCCGTCCGGTGTGCTGGGGGTGGCGCTGGGCACAATCCTGCTGCCAACGCTGTCCAAGACCTACGCCAATAAAGACCGTCAGGAGTACTCGCGAATTCTCGATTGGGGGCTGCGTCTGTGCTTTTTGCTGGTGTTGCCGTGTGCACTGGCCTTGGCGATCCTGGCGGAACCGCTGACCGTCTCGCTGTTTCAGTACGGTGAGTTCAGTGCCCTGGATGCGGCGATGACCCAGCGCGCCTTGATGGCGTACTCGGTCGGTTTGCTCGGGCTGATCCTGATCAAGGTGCTTGCGCCCGGCTTCTATGCGCAGCAAAACATCCGCACCCCGGTAAAAATTGCCGTGTTCACCCTGGTGGTCACGCAATTGCTCAACCTTGTATTTATCGTGCCGCTGCAGCATGCCGGGCTTGCCTTGGCCATTAGCGTGGGCGCGTGCATTAACGCCGGGCTGCTGTTCTGGCAGTTGCGCAAGCAAAAGCTGTTTATCGCCCAGCCGGGCTGGTCGCTGTACCTGTTCAAACTGGTGTTGGCGGTTGCCGTGATGTCGGCGGTGCTGATGGGCTTGATGCACGTTATGCCCGCCTGGGATCAAGGCCATATGCTCGAGCGCTTTATGCGCCTTGGCGGCTTGGTGGCTGCGGGCATACTGGCTTATTTCGGTATGTTGTTGCTGTTGGGCTTGCGTTTGAAGGATTTCGCCCGCAAGTCTCTGATGTAAGGAAAATTACGGTCAAACGTCTATTTTGTCGGTTTGACCTGATTTGCCTTGCGCTGTCGCCTGTCGTCACGGGCCGGGTGTGGTTATAATCGGCCACTTTATGAGCAAGAAGCGCGTTATGCAGCTGGTTCGAGGCCTTCACAATCTGCGGCCCCAAGATCGGGGCTGTGTCGCCACTATTGGCAACTTTGACGGTGTACACCGTGGTCACCAGGCTATCCTGGAGCGGCTGCGTGAACGTGCACTGGAGTTGGGCGTGCCCAGCTGCGTGGTGATTTTTGAGCCCCAGCCGCGCGAATTCTTTGCCCCTGAAACCGCTCCGGCGCGTCTGGCTCGCCTGCGCGACAAATTGCAACTGCTGGCTGACGCCGGGGTTGATCGCGTGCTGTGCCTGGCGTTCAATCAACGTCTGTGCAAGCTCAGCGCGGCCGAGTTTGTCGACACGATCCTGGTCGATGGCCTGGGTGTGCAGCACCTTGAGGTCGGTGACGACTTCCGCTTTGGCTGCGACCGGGTCGGTGATTTTGACTTCCTGCAACAAGCAGGCGTCATGCAGAACTTTACCGTCGAAGCTGCGCAAACCGTTGAGCTGGACGGCGTGCGCATCAGCAGCACCCAGGTGCGTGATGCGCTGGCCAAGGGCGATTTCGCTCAGGCAGAACGCTTGCTGGGCCGCCCGTTCCAGATTGCCGGCACGGTATTGCACGGGCAAAAGCTGGCGCGCCAATTGGGCACGCCAACCGCCAATATCCAGCTCAAGCGTCGTCGTGTTCCGTTGACCGGGGTGTACCTGGTGAGCGTCGAGATCGACGGCAAAACCTGGCCCGGCGTCGCTAATATCGGCGTCAGACCTACCGTAGCAGGGGATGGCAACGCCCATCTTGAAGTACATCTATTGGATTTCGCTGGCGATTTGTATGGCCAGCGATTGACCGTGGCATTCCACCACAAGCTGCGTGATGAGCAGCGTTTTGCCTCCCTGGAGGCGCTCAAGACGGCGATCAATGCGGACGTCGCCGCCGCCCGAGCCTTTTGGCTGGGTCAACCGCTTAAAAAGAGCCTGAAATGACCGACTACAAATCCACGTTAAACCTTCCGGACACAGCCTTCCCAATGAAGGCCGGCCTGCCACAGCGCGAACCGCAAATTTTGCAGCGCTGGGACAGCATTGGCCTGTACGGGAAGTTGCGCGAGATTAGTAAGGATCGTCCGAAGTTCGTACTTCATGACGGTCCTCCGTACGCCAACGGTACGATTCACATCGGTCATGCGCTGAACAAGATTCTGAAAGACATGATCGTGCGTTCGAAAACCCTCGCCGGTTTCGATGCGCCGTACGTACCGGGCTGGGACTGTCACGGTCTGCCTATTGAGCACAAGGTCGAAGTGACTCACGGTAAAAACCTGTCCGCGGATAAAACCCGCGAGCTGTGCCGTGCCTACGCGACCGAGCAGATCGAAGGCCAGAAGTCCGAGTTCATCCGTCTGGGTGTGCTGGGTGACTTCGCCAACCCTTACAAAACCATGGACTTCAAAAACGAGGCCGGTGAAATCCGTGCCTTGGCCGAAATCGTCAAAGGCGGTTTCGTCTTCAAAGGTCTGAAGCCGGTGAACTGGTGCTTCGATTGCGGCTCGGCCCTGGCTGAAGCAGAAGTCGAATACCAGGACAAAAAGTCGTCGGCCATCGACGTTGCCTTCCCGGTTGCCGATGACGCCAAGCTGGCCGAGGCCTTTGGCCTGGCAACCTTGAGCAAGCCGGCGGCGATCGTGATCTGGACCACCACCCCGTGGACCATCCCGGCCAACCAGGCGCTGAACGTGCACCCGGAGTTCACCTACGCGCTGGTCGACGTGGGCGACAAACTGTTGGTGCTCGCTGAAGAACTGGTTGAATCGAGCCTGGCGCGTTACAACCTGCAAGGTTCGGTGATCGCCACCACCACCGGTTCGGCACTGGAACTGATCAACTTCCGTCACCCGTTCTACGACCGCCTGTCGCCTGTTTACCTGGCTGAGTACGTTGAACTGGGCGCTGGCACGGGCGTGGTTCACTCCGCACCGGCTTACGGCGTAGACGACTTCGTGACCTGCAAAGCCTATGGCATGGTCAACGACGACATCATCAACCCGGTTCAAAGCAATGGCGTGTACGTGCCGTCGCTGGAGTTCTTCGGTGGCCAGTTCATCTGGAAAGCCAACCAGAACATCATCGACAAGCTGACCGAAGTTGACGCGTTGATGTTCACCGAAACCATCAGCCACAGCTATATGCACTGCTGGCGTCACAAAACCCCGCTGATCTACCGCGCAACCGCGCAGTGGTTTATCGGCATGGACAAAGAGCCAGTAGCGGGCGAGACCCTGCGTACCCGCGCACTGCAAGCCATCGAAGACACCCAGTTCGTACCGGCCTGGGGCCAGGCGCGCCTGCATTCGATGATCGCCAACCGTCCGGACTGGTGCATCTCGCGTCAACGCAACTGGGGCGTGCCGATCCCGTTCTTCCTGAACAAGGAAAGCGGTGAGCTGCACCCACGCACCGTCGAAATGATGGAAGAAGTGGCCAAGCGCGTTGAAGTCGAAGGCATCGAAGCCTGGTTCAAACTGGACCCGGCCGAGCTGTTGGGCGACGAAGCGCCGCTGTACGACAAAATCAGCGATACCCTGGACGTATGGTTCGATTCGGGTACTACCCATTGGCACGTGCTGCGCGGTTCGCACCCGATGGGCCACGAGACCGGCCCGCGAGCCGATCTGTACCTTGAAGGTTCCGACCAGCACCGTGGCTGGTTCCACTCGTCGTTACTGACCGGCTGCGCCATCGACAACCACGCGCCGTATCGCGAACTGCTGACTCACGGTTTCACCGTGGACGAAGCGGGCCGCAAAATGTCCAAGTCGCTGGGCAACGTGATTGCACCGCAGAAGGTCAACGACACCCTGGGCGCTGACATCATGCGTCTGTGGGTAGCCTCGACCGACTACTCGGGCGAAATCGCAGTGTCTGACCAGATCCTGCAACGCAGTGCGGACGCCTACCGGCGTATCCGTAACACCGCGCGCTTCCTGCTTTCCAACCTGACCGGCTTCAACCCGGCCACCGACCTGCTGCCTGCTGAAGAAATGCTCGCGCTGGACCGTTGGGCAGTAGACCGCGCCCTGTTGCTGCAACGTGAGCTGGAGCTGCACTACGGCGAATACCGTTTCTGGAACGTGTACTCCAAAGTGCACAACTTCTGCGTCCAGGAACTCGGTGGTTTCTACCTCGACATCATCAAGGACCGCCAATACACCACAGGCGCCAACAGCAAGGCCCGCCGTTCGTGCCAGACCGCGCTGTTCCACATCTCTGAAGCGCTGGTGCGCTGGATCGCTCCGATCCTGGCTTTCACCGCCGACGAACTGTGGCAATACCTGCCGGGCGAGCGCAACGAATCGGTCATGCTCAACACTTGGTATGACGGCCTGAGCGAACTGCCGGAAGGCACCGAGCTGGACCGCGACTACTGGGAGCGGATCATGGCGGTCAAGGTTGCGGTCAACAAGGAAATGGAAAACCTGCGCGCAGCCAAGGCCATTGGCGGCAACTTGCAGGCAGAAGTGACCTTGTTCGCCGAAGCTGAACTGGCCGCTGACCTGTCCAAGCTGAGCAACGAACTGCGCTTCGTGCTGATCACCTCCACCGCCAGTGTTGCGCCTTTTGCGCTGGCACCGGCTGACGCTGTGGTCACCGAAGTACCGGGCCTCAAGCTCAAAGTGGTCAAGTCGGCACACGCCAAGTGCGCGCGCTGCTGGCATTGCCGTGAAGACGTGGGCGTGAACCCGGAGCATCCGGAAATCTGCGGCCGTTGCGTTGACAACATCAGCGGCACCGGCGAGGTACGTCACTATGCCTAACACCAGCACTGCCGGGCGCTTCGGGCGCCTGGGCTGGCTCTGGTTGACTGTGCTGGTCCTGGTCATTGACCTGACCAGCAAGGTCTATTTCGACAACGCCTTGCAGATGTACCAGCAAATCGTGGTCATCCCGGACCTGTTCAGCTGGACGCTGGCCTACAACACCGGCGCAGCCTTCAGCTTTTTGGCTGACAGTGCTGGCTGGCAGCGTTGGCTGTTTGCCCTGATCGCCATTGTGGTCAGCGCCGTGCTGATCGTCTGGCTCAAGCGCCTTGGGCGCAATGACACCTGGTTGGCGATTGCGCTGGCGCTGATTTTGGGCGGCGCGCTGGGCAACCTGTATGACCGGATTGTGTACGGTCATGTGGTCGATTTCATTCTGGTGCATTGGCAAAACCGCTGGTATTTCCCGGCCTTCAACTTCGCCGACAGTGCGATTTGCGTGGGCGCGGTGATGCTGGCACTGGATATGTTCAAAAGTAAAAAGTCTGGAGAACCGGCTCATGACTGAGCAACGTATTGGCCAGAACACGGAAGTCACGCTGCATTTCGCATTGCGCCTGGAGAATGGCGACACCGTCGACAGTACATTCGACAAGTCCCCTGCGACCTTCAAGGTGGGTGATGGCAGCCTGTTGCCAGGTTTTGAAGCCGCCTTGTTCGGTTTCAAGGCGGGCGACAAACGCACCCTGCAAATCCTCCCGGAAAACGCGTTCGGCCAGCCTAACCCGCAAAACGTACAGATCATTCCACGTTCGCAGTTCAAGGACATGGACCTGTCTGAAGGTTTGCTGGTGATCTTCAATGACGCGGCCAACACCGAGCTGCCGGGTGTGGTCAAAGCCTTTGACGACGAGCAAGTGACCATTGATTTCAACCACCCGTTGTCAGGCAAAACCCTGACCTTCGACGTGGAAATCAAAGACGTTAAAGCGCTGTAATTCAGAGCCCGGCGTGTGCCGGGCCTGATTGGCATTATTTTTCTGCGCGACCCACGAGGCTCAGCATGCACATCAAACTCGCCAACCCCCGTGGCTTCTGCGCTGGGGTGGACCGAGCGATTGAAATCGTCAATCGCGCTCTCGAAGTTTTCGGTCCGCCTATTTATGTTCGCCACGAAGTGGTGCACAACAAATTTGTGGTCGAAGACCTGCGCTCCCGTGGCGCGATCTTTGTTGAAGAGCTGGACCAGGTGCCGGATGACGTCATCGTGATTTTCAGTGCCCACGGCGTTTCCCAGGCCGTGCGTACCGAAGCGGCAGGCCGTGGCCTCAAAGTGTTCGATGCCACCTGCCCGCTGGTGACCAAGGTGCATATCGAAGTGGCACGCTACAGCCGCGATGGCCGTGAGTGCATCCTGATCGGCCACGCCGGGCACCCGGAAGTCGAAGGCACCATGGGGCAGTACGACGCGAGCAATGGCGGCGCGATTTATCTGGTTGAAGACGAAAAAGATGTCGCCAACCTGCACGTCAACAACCCCGAAAAACTCGCGTTTGTGACTCAGACCACCTTGTCGATGGACGACACCAGCCGTGTGATCGACGCGCTCCGTTCGCGCTTCCCGGCCATTGGCGGCCCGCGCAAGGACGACATCTGCTACGCCACGCAAAACCGTCAGGATGCGGTTAAGCAACTGGCCGACGAGTGCGACGTGGTCTTGGTGGTGGGCAGCCCGAACAGCTCCAACTCCAACCGTTTGCGCGAGCTGGCTGAACGCATGGCCACTCCGGCTTACCTGATTGATGGTGCCGAAGACCTGCAACAAAGCTGGTTTGAAGGTGTGCAGCGCATTGGTATTACCGCAGGAGCGTCGGCGCCTGAGGTGCTGGTGCGCGGTGTGATTCAGCAGTTGCATGCCTGGGGCGCAACGGGGGCAGACGAACTGGCTGGCCGCGAAGAGAACATTACCTTCTCGATGCCTAAAGAACTGCGCGTTCGCTCCCTGATTTAAGCCGTAGCACACAATGCATGCGTCGCTTGATCGCTGCGCAGGCTGATGCGACCGCTCTTGGCGAGTACCACCTGGTAGTGGCTCAGAGCGGTGTCGGCCTGGCAAATATGTAACGTCCCCGCCTGAAATGCCCCGCCACTTAATAACGGTTCGCCCAGCGGGTTGAACCGCACGTAATGTTTGACCGGTGTATTACCGGCAATCGGTATTTGCGCGTTGCCTTGCTTGTACGCAAGGACCGGGTTGCTCTCATCCAGATGCCCCCGGCCGCTCTGATCCAGAATAATCCTCCAGCCTTTGCTCCAATCGTCTTGCAGTGCGTGCACCACTACATAGTGGTGGCGAACCAGCGCCTCGATGCGCGCGTTACGCAAACCGCTGGCCAATTGTTCGGCCGCGACCTGACGGCGTTGCTGTTCAACCAGAACGCCGTAGGCCGGGCCGGCGAATTGCGCGGTAATCGCGACAATCGCCAGCGTGAACAACAGTTGGATCATGCTCATGCCGTGTTGATACACCTTGTCCTCCCTGGACATGCCCTCGCGCTTCCTTGCGCTTGTATCGGTATAGCTCAGCTATAACGTGTGCCGCTCACGCAACGATTTCAGCATGTTTAAAGCGTTATTAGCGTTAGGTAGCTGACCTGAATGGACGATTAGTCCCGGCGCTTTACCAGCCAGATCCTACAAACATGGCCCGTGTGCAGGGCTAGGCTTTTGGCAGGTCGACACAGGACGTGTCGGCGAGTGATGGCCAGGGTGGCGCACATGAATCGATCGGATAAACGCCGGCAAAGCGGGGTCACCTTGATTGAGGTGCTGGTGGCGACAGTTATTTTGGCGGGCGGGCTGCTGGGGGCGGCCGCCGTACAGCTGAATGCGCTGAAACACACCGACAGCGCGTTAATGACTACCCAAGCCAGTTTTATTGCCTACGACATGCTGGATCGTATTCGCGCCAACCCTGCGGCTGATTACGCCGGGGCGACTGCCGGAGCGGGGTTGCACAGTGTGCTGGGCCAGGATTTGAGTGACTTCAAGCGCAATGTTCGCCAATTCGGTGGGGCAAGTGCCAAGGGCAGCATTGCGATCAACGAGCGTCAGTTGGCCATCACTCTGCAATGGGACGACACGCGTGCCGGAGGGCAGTGGCAAACATTCAGCCTGACCAGCCAGATCGCATCCGGGTTCGCTGTGGGCGCCTCATGACGCGCCGCAATGCCGGGTTTGGCCTGATAGAGCTGCTGATCGCCCTGGCGCTGGGCGTGCTGCTGGTATCGGGGGCCACGCAGGTTTTTTTGAGTGCCCGTGAGACTCACCTTGCGCAGTATGCCGCCGCCATCGCCCAGGAAGACGCCCGTTTTGTACTGAGCAAAATCGCGCAGGAAATTCGCATGATTGGCATGTTCGGCTGCCTGTCGGCAGACAGCATCATCAATGCGCCTGCCGTGTTCCAGACGCCTGTTTCATGGCAGGGCGCAGCGGGTTCCAGGTCGTGGCGGTTCGTCAGTGGCGATGTCGGCCAGCAAGGCACCCGGCCGGACTGGACGGTGGTGTCGGACTGTAAACGTTACGCACAGGCCTATGCCGGGCAACCTGGGCCGCTGGCGCCGGGTGAAACCGCCTTTGCATTGCGTAACGTTGTTTACTGGTTTGAGAACGGGCAACTCAAGACTGGCCCGGGTAAAGCGGTGCTTCTGGATAACGTGGCGGCGTTTGAGGTGACGTTTGGTGTCGCCAGTTCGGCAGCGGGGGCATCGGTTCAGCGCTATGAGCAAAGCCCCGGCAGTTTGGCCAGTATCCGCAGCCTGAAAATCGCCCTGACACTGCGCGATCCCAAGGCGCGGATAAAGGACCAGACCTACCACTTGGTGGTGGCCCTGCGTAATCGGCTGGGTTAGGGGGCTTATGTGTTATTACCCGCGTAAACAGTCGGGCATGGTCCTGCTGGTAAGCCTGACATTGTTGCTGTTGCTCAGTGTGCTGGGGCTTACCTCCTTACAGAGCGCCGTGCAGCAAGAAAAAATGGCCGGCAGTGTGTGGTTTGCCAACCAGTCACTGCAGGCTGCTGAAACGGGGCTACGCATGGGCGAGGCGCAGGTGCAGACGCAGTGGCGTGAGCTGCTGGTATGTAGCGCGCCGACTCGATGCGTGCCGCCTTTGTCGGCCCGCACACAGGTTTTGCCCGGCCTGGACCCGCAGTCCGGAGTGTTGTGGCTCAAGGCGCCTGATGGCGTGTTCGGTATTCAAAGCCTGGGTGTGGGCGTGACGCCTGCGCACTTGCCGGGTATTGCTTCAGCGCACTTTTACCGTGTGACCGCCATGGGAGTGCGTGGCCCTTCACGTACGGTGCTGGAGAGCGTTTATGTGCGTTACCAGCCCGCAGACAGCGAGGCGAATGAACCCGTGCGCCAGCATTTTCGACGCATCATGTGGCGGCAAATCCAGTAAGGGCAACGGTATGAATCGATATGGAGCAGGGTTCACTTTGATGGAGCTTATGATCGTGGTGGCGATCATCGGCATCCTTGGCGCGTTTGCGTATCCGCTTTACAGCGACTCAGTGAAGCGCGGCTATCGCGCACAATTGGTGTTGCTGTTGTCAGAGCAATCCCAAAGTCTTGAGCGTTTTTATTCGAAAAAAGGTTTATACAGTGGGGCGGAAAATGTCAGCCCGGGTAATCAGCACTACCTGATGACCTCTGAACTCGCCGATCACACCTACCTGTTAACGGCGACACCTCGAGAAGACTCGCCCATGGCGGGAGACGCCTGTGGTGACTACACGTTGAACCACGTGGGCCTGGCAGCCAATACAAACGCCGCCCCGGACCTGACAAGGCAACAGTGTTGGGGGCGCTGACGATTAATGTGCATTTTTTGAGCTGAGTGGATAGATGGCTAAGCAGCAACGAGTGGTGATTGTAGGCGGTGGCGTGATCGGGCTTCTGACGGCGTTTAATCTGGCGGCCGAGGTTGAGCACGTGGTTTTGCTGGATCGCAGTGGCGTCGGGCAAGAGTCTTCATGGGCGGGCGGCGGGATTGTCTCGCCGTTGTACCCTTGGTGCTACAACCCGGCCGTCACGGCGTTGGCACATTGGTCGCAAGACTTTTATCCACAACTGGCCGACCGGCTGTTTACCACCACCGGTGTTGATCCAGAAGTCCACACCACCGGTCTGTACTGGCTGGACCTTGAAGACGAAGAGCAAGCGCTGGCGTGGGCACAACGTGAAGGGCGCCCTTTAAGTGCCGTTGAGATCCCGGCAGTAGAACAGGCCGTGCCCGTACTGGGCCGTGGCTACTCGCGGGCGATTTACATGGCGGATGTGGCGAACGTACGTAACCCGCGGCTGGTGAAGTCACTGAAAGCGGCGCTGCACGCCATGGCGAATGTGACGATCCATGAACACTGTGAAGTGCAGGGGTTTATCCGTGAGGGCAGCACCATTGCCGGTGTGAACACCGCGCAGGGTGAGATTCGCGGCGACCAGGTGGTGTTGTCAGCGGGTGCCTGGAGCGGTGAGTTACTGGGCCTTTTGGGACTGGAACTGCCAGTAGAGCCAGTAAAAGGGCAGATGATCTTGTACAAGTGCGCGCCTGATCTGCTGTCGAGCATGGTCTTGGCAAAAGGCCGTTATGCGATCCCGCGCCGGGATGGGCACATCCTGATCGGCAGTACGCTGGAGCACGAAGGCTTTGATAAAACCCCGACCGACGTAGCGCTTGAAAGCCTTAAGGCTTCGGCCGTTGAGTTGATCCCTGCGCTGGCGGACGCCGAACTGGTGGGGCATTGGGCTGGCCTGCGACCGGGCTCGCCCGAAGGCATTCCGTACATTGGCCGGGTGTCAGGGTTTGACGGGTTGTGGCTTAACTGCGGGCACTACCGTAATGGCCTGGTGCTGGCGCCAGCATCGTGTCAGTTGTTTGCCGATCTGTTGCTGGGCCGTGAGCCGATTATCGACCCGGCGCCGTATGCGCCGACCGGGCGGATTTAAAGCACACCAACCCGTAGCAGTTGACGAGCCTTGCGAGGCTACGTCCGGCTGTGCAGCAGTCGTAAACCATCCATCTGGGCACTGCGCCAAGATCTTTTTGCAACGTGACACCGTGCAGGGTCTGAACCCTAAATGGCCCTGTACATAAAAGCCTCTCTAATCAAGAGCACCCCTCACCCTAGCCCTCTCCCGAAGGAGAGGGAACCGATTGGGGGATGCTGAAGATATTCGGCGGCCAGTTTGCTACGTAGCAGTTGACGAGCTTTGCGAGGCTACGTCCGGCTGCGCAGCAGTCGTAAAATCAAGATCAAAAGATCGCGAGGCAAGCTCGCTCCTACAAGGGTGTGATCACCGTTGGAGCGAGCTTTTGGCTTTAGCGGGGGGCTTGTGGCCCTTGCTGCAGGTGCTCTTGCGAGCAGAACCATTGCTGCTGCTTGCTCAGGGCGCGATCGCGCGGCAGGTGCACGCCGCAGTGGGCGCAACGCACCATCGGTTGTGCATCCGGGTCGGTCGGTTTTTTAGGCGCCTGGAGGCTGGCTTTGTATTTGCGCCAGAACCACACGCCAGCCGCAATCAGAGCAGCCCAGATCAGTAAACGAAGCATGGTTATCCGCTATTCGAGAAAAGGTCAGCCAGTTTAGCCAAGGACTTGGCGGGCGCACAGCAGCAAATCACAGACCAAAAAAAGAGCCCCGGAGGACTCTTTTTTAATTGCCGAACAATCAGTCGAACAGACCAAAGGTCATGTAGCTGAACCACGAGCGGCTTTTGCTGGTGTCTTCTGGCTCTTCGATGATGTTGCCATCAGCGTCTTTGGCTTTGAGCTCCGACGGAATGGCGTCCTTGGCATCCTGGTATTGCTTCTGGATGTCGAGGTTGGCGCGGGTTTCACCCGGTGGCAGCGGTGTCGACGACTCGATCAGGCCCAAGGTGGCCTTGCTCAGCCACGAACGGTTGTCAGACTCGGAAACCTGCGGCACAAACTCACCGTTCACCAGGCTTGGGTGGTTCGGGTAGTTGTCCTTGAGTACTTCAAGGCTGGTGGCAGCCAGTTGGTCGAGGTGCATGCGCTGGTAAGACTCAACCATCACCGCCAGGCCGTCACCGACCGAAGGGGTTTCCTGGAAGTTCTCAACCACGTAACGGCCACGGTTGGCAGCTGCGACATAAGCCTGACGGGTCAGGTAGTAGTCGGCCACGTGGATTTCGTATGCCGCCAGCAGGTTACGCAGGTAAATCATGCGTTGCTTGGCGTCAGGAGCATAACGGCTGTTCGGGAAACGGCTGGTGAGCTGGGCGAACTCGTTGTAGGAGTCGCGTGCAGCGCCCGGGTCACGCTTGGTCATGTCCAGCGGCAGGAAGCGCGCCAGCAGACCAACGTCCTGGTCAAACGAGGTCAGGCCCTTGAGGTAGTAGGCGTAGTCGACGTTTGGATGCTGCGGATGCAGGCGAATAAAACGCTCGGCGGCGGACTTGGCCGCTTCCGGTTCGGAGTTTTTATAGTAGGCGTAGATCAGTTCGAGCTGTGCCTGGTCGGCATAACGGCCGAACGGGTAGCGCGACTCTAAAGCCTTCAGCTTGGCGGTGGCACTGGTATAGCTGTTGTTGTCCAGGTCGGCCTGCGCCTGCTGGTACAACTCGACTTCGCTCAAGTTTTCGTCAACGACTTCTTTTGTCGACGAGCAAGCGGCGGTCAGTGCGAGGATGGCGATCAGCAGCAGGTGTTTCACTTGCATGGCGGCTTGCGTCCCTATGACGGCCGCTGTCTTGGGCGGGTCCGTCCTGTTATGATGAGCGCCCCGTGAAAAGCCTCGGGGCAAAAGACGCCGTATTTAACCACAAGCGCGCAGCCGAAACCAAAGGCTTGGCGCGGTCCTGATGAGCATGTCCGAGAAAATTCAACTTCGCGAAGAGGTGCCGTCCGAACTGGGTGGCCAACGCCTCGATCAAGTCGCCGCACAATTATTCGCTGAGCACTCGCGCTCGCGCCTTTCCGCCTGGATCAAAGACGGCCGCCTTACAGTGGACGGAGCCGTCATACGCCCTCGTGATATCGTCCACGGGGGTGCCATCCTGGAGCTGACTGCCGAGCAGGAAGCACAGGGTGAATGGGTCGCCCAAGACATCCCTCTGGATATCGTTTACGAAGACGATGACATTCTGGTGATCAACAAGCCTGCGGGCCTGGTGGTGCACCCGGCTGCCGGTCACGCCGACGGTACGTTGCTCAACGCCTTGCTGCACCACGTGCCGGACATTGTGAATGTGCCGCGTGCGGGGATCGTGCATCGCCTCGACAAAGACACCACCGGTCTGATGGTGGTCGCCAAGACCATCCAGGCGCAGACACAACTGGTTGCACAGTTGCAGAGCCGCAGTGTCAGCCGTATTTATGAGTGCATCGTGATCGGTGTCGTCACCGCCGGGGGCAAGATCAACGCGCCCATCGGTCGTCACGGCCAGCAACGCCAGCGCATGGCGGTCATGGAAGGCGGCAAGCAGGCGGTGAGTCATTACCGTGTGCTTGAGCGTTTCCGTTCCCACACCCATGTTCGGGTCAAGCTCGAAACCGGTCGCACGCACCAGATCCGCGTCCACATGGCACACATTAACTTCCCGTTGGTCGGAGACCCTGCCTACGGCGGTCGCTTCCGTATCCCGCCGGCAGCGAATGTGAACATGGTCGAATCGCTTAAAAACTTCCCGCGCCAAGCCCTGCATGCGCGTTTCCTCGAGTTGGATCATCCGACGAGCGGTGTACGCATGAGCTGGGAATCGCCATTGCCGGACGACTTTACCTGGTTGCTGACCCTGCTTAAGCAAGACCGTGAGGCTTTTATCGGATGAACACCTTCCTGATTCCTGACTGGCCCGCGCCGGCAGGCGTCAGGGCCTGTGTGACCACCCGTGCGGGCGGCGTCAGTGTGGCGCCGTTCGACAGCTTCAATCTGGGCGACCATGTGGGCGACGACCCCGTCGCCGTTACCCATAACCGCCAACGCTTGACCCATATTTTTGACGTACAGCCCGCCTGGCTTAGCCAGGTTCACGGGGTTGTCGTTGCGCCTGCCACCCCCGGCCAGATCGCAGAGGCCGATGCCAGCTGGACAGCCACCCCCGGCATTGCCTGTACGGTAATGACGGCTGACTGTTTGCCTGCCTTGTTCTGTGATCGCGCGGGCACGCGCGTCGCTGCGGCCCATGCCGGTTGGCGCGGGCTGGCGGCCGGTGTGCTTGAAGCGACAGCGCAAAGCCTCAATGTTGAGCCACAAGACATACTGGTCTGGCTCGGCCCGGCCATCGGCCCCAAGGCCTTTGAAGTCGGCGGCGAAGTGCGTGATGTCTTTATAAAAGACCTGCCCGACGCCGCTGCGGCTTTTGTTCCGAGCGTCAATGAAGGCCGCTACATGGCCGACATCTATGAGCTGGCGCGCCTGCGTCTGGCCCGCTGCGGCATTACGGCGGTGTATGGCGGCGGTTTTTGCACCGTCACCGACCCGCGTTTTTTCTCCTACCGGCGCAGCCCTCGCACCGGTCGTTTCGCCTCGCTGGTCTGGATCGAAACGCCTGCCAGTTGACGTACATCATTTTCTATACGCTTGAAACTCTCGAAACCGCCCGCATCTACTAAGGTATCTGGCAGGTTTCTTCATTCAGGAGTTTCCATCCCTCCGGCCTGCTCATAAGGAAGGTGACGAATGCGTATAGATAGATTAACCAGCAAGTTGCAATTGGCGTTGTCCGATGCCCAGTCATTGGCCGTTGGTCATGACCATCCGGCTATTGAGCCTGTGCACTTGATGCAAGCATTGTTGGAACAGCAGGGCGGTTCGATCAAGCCGCTGCTGATGCAAGTCGGTTTTGATGTAAACAGCCTGCGCAAAGAGCTGACCAAAGAGCTCGACCAACTGCCAAAAATTCAGAATCCAACCGGCGACGTGAATATGTCGCAGGACTTGGCGCGTCTGTTGAATCAGGCAGATCGTCTGGCGCAGCAAAAAGGCGATCAGTACATCACCAGCGAGCTGGTCGTGCTGGCCGCGATGGACGACAACAACAAGTTGGGTAAATTGTTGTTGAGCCAGGGCGTAACCAAAAAAGCCCTGGAAAACGCCATTAACAACCTGCGTGGCGGCGAAGCGGTCAACGATCCAAACGCTGAAGAGTCGCGTCAGGCGCTGGATAAATACACCATCGACCTGACCAAGCGTGCCGAAGACGGCAAGCTCGACCCGGTGATTGGCCGTGACGATGAGATTCGTCGCACCATTCAGGTCTTGCAACGCCGGACCAAAAACAACCCGGTACTGATCGGTGAGCCTGGCGTGGGTAAAACCGCGATTGCTGAAGGTTTGGCGCAGCGGATCATCAATGGCGAAGTGCCGGATGGTCTTAAAGGCAAGCGCCTGCTGTCGCTGGACATCGGCGCACTGATTGCCGGTGCCAAGTTCCGTGGCGAATTCGAAGAGCGTCTGAAAGCAGTGCTCAACGAGCTGTCTAAACAGGAAGGGCAAGTCATCCTGTTTATCGACGAACTGCACGTCATGGTCGGTGCCGGTAAAGGCGAGGGCGCCATGGATGCGGGCAACATGCTCAAGCCAGCGTTGGCCCGGGGCGAGCTGCATTGCGTCGGTGCGACCACGCTCAACGAGTACCGCCAATATATAGAGAAGGACGCAGCGCTTGAGCGTCGCTTCCAGAAAGTATTGGTCGATGAGCCAAGTGAAGAAGACACCATCGCGATTCTGCGGGGGCTGAAAGAGCGCTATGAAGTGCACCACAAGGTGGCGATCACCGACGGTGCGATCATTGCGGCGGTCAAACTCAGCCATCGCTACATCACTGACCGGCAGTTGCCTGACAAGGCAATCGACCTGATGGACGAAGCGGCCAGCCGCATCCGCATGGAGATCGACTCCAAGCCTGAAGTGCTGGACCGTCTTGAGCGCCGCTTGATTCAACTGAAGGTTGAAGCCCAGGCGCTGAAGAAAGAAGAAGATGAGGCGGCGAAAAAACGTCTCGAGAAACTGCAGGAAGAAATCGAGCGCCATGAGCGTGAGTATTCTGACCTGGAAGAAATCTGGACCTCGGAAAAAGCCGAAGTGCAGGGTTCTGCCCAGATCCAGCAGAAAATCGAGCAGGCTCGCCAAGAGCTGGAAGTGGCACGCCGCGGTGGCAACCTTAACCGCATGGCCGAGTTGCAGTACGGGGTCATTCCCGACCTGGAGCGCAGCCTGCAGATGGTCGACGAGCACAGCAACCAGACTGAGAACCAGTTGTTGCGCAGCAAAGTGACCGAAGAAGAAATCGCTGAAGTCGTCTCGAAGTGGACCGGTATCCCCGTGTCGAAAATGCTCGAAGGCGAACGCGAAAAACTCATGAACATGGAAAACCTGTTGCATGAGCGCGTGATTGGTCAGGACGAGGCCGTGGTGGCCGTGGCGAACGCGGTACGTCGTTCGCGGGCTGGCTTGAGTGACCCGAACCGTCCAAGCGGCTCGTTCATGTTCCTGGGCCCAACCGGTGTCGGTAAAACCGAGTTGTGCAAGGCGCTGGCCGAGTTCCTCTTTGATACTGAAGAGGCAATGGTACGGATCGACATGTCCGAGTTCATGGAGAAACATTCCGTGGCTCGACTGATCGGTGCGCCACCAGGGTATGTGGGTTACGAAGAAGGCGGTTACCTGACCGAAGCAGTACGGCGCAAGCCTTACTCGGTGGTGCTGCTGGACGAAGTCGAGAAGGCGCACCCGGATGTGTTCAACGTGCTGCTGCAAGTGCTTGAAGACGGTCGCCTGACTGACAGCCATGGCCGTACGGTGGATTTCCGCAACACGGTGATCGTGATGACCTCCAACCTGGGCTCTGCACAGATCCAGGAACTGGTCGGTGATCGTGAAGCACAACGCGCTGCGGTGATGGATGCGGTGAGTACGCACTTCCGTCCGGAGTTTGTGAACCGGATCGACGAAGTGGTGATCTTCGAGCCTCTGGCACGTGATCAGATCGCAGGCATTGCCGAGATCCAGCTGGGTCGTCTGCGCAGCCGTCTGGCTGAGCGTGACCTGACGCTGGAACTGAACCAGGATGCGTTGGACAAGTTGATCGCTGTGGGTTACGACCCGGTGTATGGCGCACGGCCACTCAAACGTGCGATTCAACGCTGGATCGAAAACCCTCTGGCACAACTGATTCTTTCGGGTCAGTTCTTGCCAGGCACCACGGTAGTGGCCAGTGTGAAAGACGACGAAATCGTCTTCGCATAAGGCTCAAGACCCGTGTTTTAAGGAAGGCCTCACTCAGTGAGGCCTTTTTTTACTTAGGGTGTTGATCTGTAAGGAAAACGCTTGTAAGATGCGCCCCGCAGTAAGTCACCCGCAACGGCAACTTGGCCCAAACCAAGAAGCCCATTAGAAGACCTAAATCATTGTCTTCTAAGGAAAAAAAAGGGTTGACAAGGGTTTGAAAGGTTGTAAAATGGCCCGCCTCAGAGACGCCAACGCAGCGATGCGATGAAGTCAAAGAGAATTGCAAAGATGTAAAGCAGTAACGTTGTAAATTGAAACAAATAGTTCCGCGATAGCTCAGTTGGTAGAGCAAATGACTGTTAATCATTGGGTCCCTGGTTCGAGTCCAGGTCGTGGAGCCAGTTTCAAGCCGGGGTATAGCGCAGTCCGGTAGCGCGCCTGCTTTGGGAGCAGGATGTCAGGAGTTCGAATCCCCTTACCCCGACCATTTTTGGGTCGTTAGCTCAGTTGGTAGAGCAGTTGGCTTTTAACCAATTGGTCGTAGGTTCGAATCCCACACGACCCACCATTTTTGGCTCCAGTTCGCTGGAGCTAGATCTTAAGATCAGAGGCCAAAAGCGCTGATCGCAGAAGGCGCCTCTTGAAGGTGCCTTTTTTTTACCGGGGTATAGCGCAGTCCGGTAGCGCGCCTGCTTTGGGAGCAGGATGTCAGGAGTTCGAATCCCCTTACCCCGACCATTTTCTGCCCGGCAGTAATGGGTGTGAAAAATCAGGTACTGATGCCAATCGCATCAGAGGCCATAAAAAAAGCGTCCTTCGGGACGCTTTTTTTATGCCTGTAGAAAACCCGGTTCCCCGCGACCTTGTAGTCGCTGCCGCAGGCTGCGATAAGGCCCGAAAGGCCTTCGGTTTTAAGCAGGACCGCGATGCGGTCCATCGCAGCCTTCGGCAGCGACTACAGGCCCATCACGCCTTCGCGGCCTTGGCGTCGGCGTCCTGCAGGTCTTGCAATGCCGCTGAATATTGATCGGCCTCGGCTTTTGGCACCATCTGCCATGACGGTTTGCGCACCGCATAGAAGATGAACGGCGGCACGCCAGCAATCACCAGCCCGATCAACAAGACCCCTGCGTACTCGAAAAACGGCATGCTGCTGAAGTTATTCGGCGGGATAAAGCCGAACACCAGCGCCACACACGTCGAGAACAACCCCAGGTAGCACCAGCCATGCAGCCCTTTAAGGACATAGCCGCGTTTAACGTTGGGCTGAGTTTTACGCAGCTTCATGGCGGAGAGGAACATAAACACATAAATAATCAGGTACATCAGCGCCGCCATCGCACTGATCATCCAAAACGCATCCGACACGTTGTCGATAAAGATGTAAATCGTTGAGAGCAACGTGACGATCACGGCCTGCAGGTACAAAATATTTTTCTGTACGCCTTTTTTGTTCACTTCTTGCAGCACAGGCGGGAGCATCCCGGCCTTGCCCACAAACAACAGACCCGTCGAAGGCCCTGCCGTCCAGGCCAGTACTCCGCCCAACGCCCCGATAATCAGCAAAATTGCCATGATCGGCGTCGCCCACGGCATGTTGAACCCTGCAAAGAAAGCGGCATAGGCCTGAATCACGCCGGCTGTGAGGCTGGTTGAGTCAGCCGGTACCACCAGCGAAATCGCCACGGTCGGCGGGATGAACACCAGCAGGATCATAAAGAACGCCAAAAGAATCGCACGCGGCATTTCTTTTTGCGGGTTACGCAATTCGCGGGCGTGGATGGAGTTCATTTCGATACCGGCAAACGCCAAAAAGTTACTCACAATCAACACCAGGCCGGTAATCACCCCGGTGAATTCGCGCCACAAGTCCGAGTGCAGGTTGTGCGGGCCTGCCTTAACCGTGGTGGAAGTGTCGAAAATGGCCGGGATCAGCGCGTCCAGGGTTAATGGCGCCGCAGACTTGTGCCCCAGTACCAGCCAAGCCACGCCCAGCAATACCAGCACGGCAGCAGGCAGGGCCGTGCCCAGCAACATGAACCAGGACGTCAGCTTGGACAGCGCACCCAGGCCGTTAAGCGCGACAAACGTTGATAACCAATACAACACGATGATCACCGCCGCCGTGAACACCCCGCTTTTGGCAGGTCCGGGTTGATCAAGTAGGCCATGGTACTGGCTGCAAATCCGAGCACGATGGGGTACCACACCACCACCTGTACCCACATGAACCACATGATAAAAAAGCCTGGACGGTCGCCGTACGCTTGCCTCACCCAGCCGTAAATCCCGCCATTCCAGCCGGTGCCCAGTTCAGAGGCCACCAGTGACACGGGGATGAAGAACAACAGGGCTGGAATCACATATAGAAAAATAGAGCCCAGGCCATAAACGGCCATGGTCGGTAGTGAGCGGATACTGGCAACAGCGGCCACCATCATGAAACAGATGGTGAGCCATGACATGTAAGTTTTTGCTTTGCTGGTCGTAGCCATTTGCGCCTCCCTTAATCTTCCTGATCAGTGCAGCAAGCTCAGATTGAGCGTGCGGCTGAGATATTCAGCGGCCAATTGGCCGCGAACGCTGTTGCCTGCTACATCCAGTGGCGGAGCAAAGGCGGCGATGGCGCACACCCCGGGTACAACGGCCAGAATCCCGCCGCCAACACCGCTTTTGCCGGGTAAACCGACTTTGTAGTACCAGTCACCGGTGGTGTCATAAAGGCCATTCAAGGTCATTTCGGACAGTATCGGCGCTACGTTTTTGGCCTCTACCACGCGTTTACCGGTGAGCGGATTAACCCCGCCATTGGCCAGTGTCACGCCCATCGTGACCAGATCCTGGCAGGTGATCGACACCGAACATTGGCGGGTGTACACGGCGCAGACTTCCATCGGATCGGCGTACATGTAGCCGTAACTTTGCAGCAACCAGGCAATGCCGCGATTGTGCTGATTGCTGGCGGCTTCGGACTTGTATACCTCTTCGTTGACGCTTAACTCGCGCCCGGCAAAGGCGTTGTAAGTGGCCTGGATTTTCTCCCAGCGCACTTGCGGGTTTTCGGCCTTGATCAAGCTGACGGTGGCCATGGCGCCGGCGTTTACAAACGGGTTGAGCGGTCGGCCTTTGTGCAATTCCAGCGCGACCACCGAGTTGAAAGGCTCGCCGGTCGGGTCACAGCCAATCTTGCTGCGCAACGTTTGCGGGCTGTATTCGTCGAGCACATGGGCGAGGGTGAAGACTTTGGAAATCGACTCGATGGCGAATTCGTAATCGGTGTCTCCGACCTCGGCATGGGTGCCGTCGCAGAACATGATGCTGATGCCGAACAACTGCGAAGGGACAGACGCCAGATAGGGGATGTAACTGGCGTTTTTACCGTGGTGGTTGCTGGCGAAGCGTTTCAAGGCTTCCTCCAGGGCCTGTGTGACGGTGGCGTCGGCAGTCGTGACTTTTCGCTTCATTACGCTCGCTCCGTGAGTTCAGTACAGGAACGAAGACTATAGATCGGAAAAAAAGCGTTGATCGTAAATCGGACAGCAAACTCCAAATGCTTGGCTAAGCTGCATGGGTCGATGCTGAGCCGGTGGCAAGCGGTAGGTTCAGTTGTGTTGCTTATTACTCAAGGAGAGTTTTCATGGCACTGCACCGCGTCAAGCGTCACTCTGCGACTGACCCTATTTTTGGTTCATCGACTTTGGATCATGCCGCCGCGATCAAGCGCTTCCCGGAGTCGGAGCAGGTCGCAAGCGAGGTTTTCCAATTGGTCCACGACGAGTTGTATCTGGACGGTAACTCCCGACAGAACCTCGCCACTTTCTGCCAAACCTGGGCAGAAGATGAAGTGCACCGGCTGATGGACTTGTCGATAGACAAAAACATGATCGACAAAGACGAGTACCCGCAATCGGCGGAGCTTGAGAGCCGTTGCATTCATATGCTGGCCGACTTATGGCATTCCCCTGATGCGGCGAGCACCTTGGGCACCTCCACCGTGGGTTCCAGCGAAGCTTGCATGCTCGGCGGTCTGGCTGCGCTGTGGCGCTGGCGTGCTGCACGTAAAGCCGCTGGCAAATCGACTGCCACCCCGAACATGGTCTGCGGGCCGGTGCAGGTGTGCTGGCATAAGTTCGCCCGTTATTGGGACGTAGAAATCCGCGAAGTGCCGATGTCCGAAGGCCACTGGTTCATGACCCCGGAAGACCTCGACGGCCGGGTCGATGAGAACACCATCGTAGTGGTGCCGACGTTTGGCCAAACCTTTACCGGCTTGTACGAGACGGTCCAGCCGCTGTCAGATGCCCTCGATGAGCTGGAAAAACGCACCGGCCTGAGCGTGGATATTCACGTCGACGGCGCCAGCGGTGCATTCTTGGCCCCGTTCTGTGCGCCTGAAGTGCTGTGGGATTTCCGTGTTGCCCGGGTCAAATCCATCAGCACCTCCGGCCACAAATTCGGCCTGGCGCCATTGGGGGCGGGCTGGGTGGTCTGGCGCGATGCGCAGGACCTGCCAGAAGGGTTGATCTTCCACGTGAACTACCTGGGCGGCGACATGCCGACTTTCGCCCTGAACTTCTCGCGCCCGGCCGGGCAGATTATTTCCCAGTACTACAACTTCTTGCGTCTGGGGCGTGAGGGCTACGAGCGTATTCACTCGGAATGCTATGCCACGGCGCAGTACCTGGCACGTGAACTGGTCAAGATCGGGCCGTTTGAAATGCTCTTCAGTGGCGACCCCAAGCTCGGGATCCCGGCACTGACCTGGCGTTTGAAGCCGGGCGCCGACACCAATTACACCCTGTATGACCTGGCTGACCGGTTGCGTATTCGTGGCTGGCTGGTGCCCGCGTACAGCCTACCGGCGAATGTTGAAGACGTCGTGGTGCAGCGGATTCTGGTCAGACAAGGCCTGTCGATCGACATGGCCAAGCTGCTGCTGGAAGACTTTGCGCGCAACGTGAAGTTTTTTGAAGACCACAAACCCCACGGCTTTAAAGGCCGTGAGGCGGAAGCAGGGAACCACGCAGGGCG
This sequence comes from Pseudomonas sp. FSL R10-1350, assembly GCF_009600525.1. Lineage (NCBI taxonomy): Bacteria > Pseudomonadati > Pseudomonadota > Gammaproteobacteria > Pseudomonadales > Pseudomonadaceae > Pseudomonas > Pseudomonas sp. FSL R10-1350. Next base: position 224,055 of record NZ_WIVR01000001.1, on the reverse strand, counting down.
TTGAAACCTGTGGTCGCTGTCCAGGCATGAGGCCGCGCCTCGTGCTTGGACAGCGGCTGCGGTTAATGCAGTTTCAGGCGCGGTTCGGTGCCGCGTCCGATTCTGCTGCCCAGCATCAGCATCAACGTACGGAACGTGCCATACAGCGCCATCTGGTGCATGCGGTACAGCGAAATGTAGAACATCCGCGCCAACCAGCCTTCCAGCATCACGGTGCCCATCAGGCTGCCCATCAAGTTACCCACTGCCGAAAAACTCGACAGCGAGATCAACGAGCCGTAATCGCGGTAGTGGTAGTCCGGCAATTGCGTTTTACCTTCCAGGCGCAGCTTCAACGATTTGGCCAGCAATGAAGCCTGTTGGTGAGCCGCTTGCGCGCGCGGTGGCACCATCTTGTCGCTGCCCGGTTGCGGGCAGGCCGCGCAATCACCAAAGGCGAAAATGTTCTCGTCGCGAGTGGTTTGCAGGGTCGGCAGCACCACCAATTGGTTGATGCGGTTGGTCTCAAGCCCCGCCAAATCCTTGAGAAAGCCCGGCGCACGAATACCGGCTGCCCAGACTTTCAGGCTCGCGGGAATCACTTGCCCATCGGCGGTCACCAGACTGTCTGCGGTCACTTCGCTGACGGCCGAGTTGGTCAGCACTTTAACCCCAAGTTTTTCCAGGGTTTTATGCACAGGTCCGCCAATGCGCTCAGGCAATGCAGGCAACACCCGTGGCCCGGCTTCGATCAGGGTGATGTGCATGTTTTCAGGTTTGATGCGGTCCAGGCCGTATGCCGCCAGTTCGTGCGCCGCGTTATGCAGTTCGGCGGCCAGTTCGACCCCGGTCGCACCGGCACCGACAATGGCCACGCTGATGGTTTCGACCGCATCTGTTTGTCCGGCATGGGCGCGCAGATAGTGGTTGAGCAATTGCTGATGGAAGCGCTCGGCCTGCTTGCGGGTATCCAGAAACAAGCAATGTTCAGCCGCGCCCTTGGTGCCGAAATCGTTGGTGGTACTGCCCACGGCAATCACCAGCGTGTCGTAGCTCAACTCGCGCGCAGGCACCAGTTCTTGCCCGTTTTCGTCGAGGGTCGCCGACAATGAGATCTTTTTCAGCTCACGGTCCAACCCGCTCATGCGCCCCAGCTGGAATTCGAAGTGATTCCATTTGGCTTGGGCCACATAGTTGAGTTCGTCTTCTGATGAGTTCAGCGAGCCAGCAGCGACTTCATGCAGCAGCGGTTTCCAGATATGGGTCAGGTTGGCGTCCACCAGCGTGACGTTGGCTTTGCCGCGCTTGCCCAGGCTCTTGCCCAGGCGGGTCGCCAACTCCAGACCGCCAGCGCCGCCGCCGACGATAACAATACGATGGGTCATAGGTATCACTCACAAGGCTTAAAAAAATCGGTGCGCGGGTTATCCGGGCGAGCGCAAAGCAGCTCAAAGCGCCGGAGAACCTGGAATTCGGTGTGCAACGGGTCATCTGGGTTATGGGGCCAGGCATAAAGAGTGCCCCGTCAGATAGACGTTGCAGGGTGTGACAAAGCTACAGCATTAGCGCCATCAGGATCAAAGCCAGCATAACGGTTGCAGCTCAACGGCTCGACTCTCAGTTTGTCGTGTAGACGAACGAGGGTGTTTTCAATTAACCGCTTTGGGCTCACAAACTGATCCCGACATCGAAAATAATGCTGCGGCCCAGATTGTTGCGCAAAAAATCTGGCGCATCCGGTTGGGCGAACAATACTCGGGCAAAGGTTGGCCCCACCAGTGAAAGCGAGCGCCAGCCCTGGCGCAAATACTCGGTGGGCGGCGGGAAATGACTGTTCAGGTCCAGCACCTCACGTTTGAGGCTGGAAAAAGCGACGATATCCAATTGGCCCAAGTCGATGTCGCGCTCTTGGTAGTTCTTGGCTTTTTTGTGCAGCGTGGGGCCCAGACGTTGCAACAGCTTGCTGGCCGGGATCCGCTTGGGCCGCGCTTCGCGGCGCACCAGTTGGCTCAAGGAGTAAGCGCTGCGACGGCGCTGGAGTTCTTCGCGCCATTCATCGTTGAGACGACGGCCTTCATCGAGCACAAAGAACACCTCAAAACGCGCCTCACCAAACAATACGTCGGGCGGTTCCTGGCTGGCTTGAGTGAAGTCCTCGGTGTGGTAGGCAATATTCAAGCCCTGAAGCAGCCGTTGGCATACCCAACGCTCACGCTCCCATTTGCGGGCATTGGATAAAAAGGCATTGGCTTGTTCGGCCTGACTCGTAAGCAGGCGCAAGTAATCAGAGTCGTCCATGCACGCAGCTTAGCCTTGAAACAGGTGTAACTGAAAGTGTGGGGGTGGAACGTTCAATTGCACCCCCACAGGCTTCACGATTAATGCAGACGTGTTGGCAAGTCTTCTGAAAACAACTCGTCTTCAGCGTCCGGGGCCACCGGGATCTTGTGTTCTTCGCTGGCCCAGGCGCCCAGGTCGATGAGTTTGCAACGGTCCGAACAGAACGGCCGGAAGGCATTGGTGGTTGTCCATTGCACTGCGACGCCACACGTCGGGCAGTCTACGGTCATTGGGGGTTTGGTCATGGTTGGCCTCCATGCAGAGTTAAATAAAAGTGATGCAAGCGCTCAACTTCGGACTTGAGCGCGTTGAGGTCAGTGTCGTTGACCAACACGTCATCAGCATGGCGCAGGCGCTCTTCGCGGCTGGCTTGGGCCTTGAGGATAGCCTGCACTTGCTCTTCACTGGTGTTGTCGCGCAACAACGTGCGCTGAATTTGCAGGGCTTGCGGGGTGTCGATCACCAGTACGCGTTGGGTGGTCTTGTGTTGCCCGGCCTCAATCAACAGCGGCGACACCAAAATGGCGTAGGGCGATTGAGCCTGGGCCAGGTTTTGCGCGATCTCTTCACGCACCAGCGGGTGCAGCAGGGCTTCGAGCCACTGGCGCTCCTGCGGGTCGCTGAAAATCAGGCTACGCAGCGCGCTGCGATTGAGCTGTCCGTCGGCCTGCAGCACGTCATCGCCAAAGTGCTTGGCGATTTGCGCCAGTGCCGGGCGTCCGGGTTCGACCACCCAGCGCGCCGCATGATCGGCGTCGACTACGTGCACGCCCAACGAGGCAAAGTGCTCGGCGGCGGCACTTTTGCCGCTGCCGATGCCGCCGGTGAGGCCGAGAATCCAGGGTTTGGAAGAGGGGGTATTCATTTCAAACCGAAATCTGCCAATAGAAGTCGGCCATTTGACCACCCCAGAGCAATGCAATCCAGCCGGCAATTGCCAGATACGGTGCAAACGGGATGGGCGTTGAGGCCTGCGCCCGGCGCAAAGCCAGCAGCGTCAGCCCCACCATCGCGCCCAGCAGCGATGACAGCACAATCGTCAACGGCACAATCGCCATGCCGCCCCAAGCCCCGAACAGCGCCAGCAACTTGAAGTCGCCATAGCCCATGCCGTCCTTGCCGGTGAGCAGCTTGAACAGCCAAAAAATCGACCACAGGCTCAGATACCCCAGCGCCGCACCCCATACAGCCTGGGTCAGGCCGGTAAAGGTCTCGAAGGTGTTAAGCAGCAAACCCAGCCACATCAGGGGCAATACCAGCACGTCCGGGACAATTTGATGCTTGAGATCGATCAGGCAAATACCCAGCAGGCCCCAGGTCAACAGCAGCATCCAGCCTGCTTGCGGGGTCAGCCCGAAATGCCATGCGACCACGCCCGACAAGACCGCGCAGGTCAACTCGGTGAGGGGGTAACGCAGGCTGATGGCGGTTTTGCACTGCGAGCATTTGCCGCGTAGCACCAGGTAACTCAGCAGCGGAATGTTCTCCCATACGCGCAAAGTGTGTTGGCAGTGCGGGCAATGTGAGCGCGGCAGCATCAAGTTATACACAGGGCCTTTGGCCGGGGCGGGCAGGCCAAGCAGTTCGCGGGCCTGCGTCTGCCAGTCCTGCTCAAGCATCTTGGGCAACCGCCATGCCAGCACATTGATAAAACTGCCCACCAGCAGGCCAAGCACCAGGGTGCAGGCAATAAAGGCGCCGGGAGACAGGGTGAAAACTTCGATCGTGCTCAAATGACATGGCCCAGTTTGAAAATCGGTAAATACATGGCGATCACCAGCCCGCCCACCAAAACGCCGAGAACCGTCATGATCAGCGGCTCCATCAACGTTGTCAGGTTGTCGACCACACTGTCGACCTCGCTCTCATAATAGGTGGCGACGTGATTAAGCATGTCATCCAATGTGCCGGATTCTTCGCCAATTGCTGTCATCTGAATCGCCATGCCCGGAAACACGCCCGTCGCGCCCATGGCCACATGAATTTGACTACCGGTTGCCACGTGCTGCTGGAGCCTGAGTACCGCCTCTTTGTACACGTGATTGCCCGTCGCACCAGCAACGGCGCGCAAGGCCTCGAGCAGCGGAACACCGGCCGCCAGGGTGGTGGCTAAGGTGCGGGCAAAGCGGGCGATGGCTGACAACCGCAGCAAGCTGCCGATGACCGGCAGTTTCAGCAGCCATCGATCAACCCGCTGGCGCAGGGCTTCTGAGCGTTTATAGCGATGGCCAAGCGCGAAAAAAATCAGGCAGCCACCGCCAAACAGCCAAGCGCCGTGTTGCGTCAGCATTTCGGACAAAGCGATCACCGCCAGGGTGAAGGCGGGCAATTGGGCATCAAAAGAACTGAACACGCCTTGAAACTGCGGTACCACCTTTATCAACAAAATAGCGCTGACCACCAGTGCCACCAGCACCACGGCGATGGGGTAGGTCATGGCCTTTTTGATCTTCTTTTTCAGGGCTTCGGTTTTTTCTTTGTAGGCCGCCACCCGTTGCAGCACGACATCCAGAGCACCGGCCTGCTCGCCTGCGTCGACAAGATTGCAAAACAGCGCATCGAAATGCGCCGGTTTTTTGCGCAGCGCCGTGGCCAGGTTGATGCCCGCGCTGATGTCCTGCTTCAGCTCGCTGACCAATTGGCGCATGGTCATGTGCTCGAAGCCTTTGGCGATGACCTCGAGGGCTTGCAGCAGCGGGATGCCCGCTTTGATCAGCGTGGCCAGTTGGCGGGTAAACAGTGAGATTTCCAGTGCGGTGATCGATTTGCCCCTGCGCGGCTCGCGGTCACTATGACGGCGGATTTTACCTGCGGTAATACCTTGGCGGCGTAGCTGAACGCGGATCATGGCCAGGCTTTGGGCACTGGTTTCGCCGCTCACAGGGGTGCCCTTGAGGTCGGTGCCTTCCCAGCGGTATACCCCGGTTTTAACTGGCTGTGTTGCCATGCGTTCATCCTTGAAGAGCGGCTCGCCCTGTTGGGCTGTGAGTCTGAAGGCTAGATGCGCCGGGCGCTGAGCGACTCACTGGAGCGTGTCCAAAGGTGTCTGCCATGCAGTGAGGGAGCATCCGCCCGCTAACCTTGATAGCCTGTGCGCACTTTTTTGCAGGCTTGGCACGGTTATGGCGTTTGGCCGCTGGGCCGCGTCCCACGTTTGGAGACTTTTTGTGAAACAACAACAACTCGGCATCACCCTGATCGAAATGATGATCGTGGTTGCGATCATCGGCTTGATCGCCTCGTTCGCGTTACCGGCTTACCACGAGCACACCATGAAGGCCCGCTTCGCTGAACTGAACTCCATCAGCAATACGTACAAGACGGCAGTGGCCCTGTGCTACAGCGAGAGCAATGACTTGAGCGTTTGCGACGCCGGCAGCCATGGCATTCCTGGCCCGGCCGATCCGACGGACAACCTGGCGGCTGGCATGACCGTGATTGACGGCGTGATCACCATGACCGGCACCGAGGCCGCGGGTGGCTGGACCAGCGTCATGACCCCATCGCTGAGCAGCTCGGGCGGCACACTGGTGTGGAGCCAAAGCGGTACATGCCTGGAGAAGGGGGCGTGCAAGTAGCGGGTAATTCTGTGGTGGGCAGCCCGGACATTGACGTCCGAAAATGGCGAGAACCGCTAAAAACCCGGTGCTATTCTGCGGCTCATGAACACACAAGACAGCCTTCCCGCACCCAGCACCGCCGCCTGTGAAATCGCCCGTTTAAGCCGCGATGCGCGGTTTGACGGGGTGTTTTTTACCGCGGTTCTCAGCACACGCATCTATTGCCGCCCGGTATGCCCGGCGCGGCCGCCCAAAGCCGAGAATGTGGTCTATTACCCCAGCGCTGCCGCCGCCCAGGCTCAAGGTTTTCGCCCGTGCTTGCGCTGTCGGCCGGAGCTGGCGCCGGGTAACCAGTTGTGGCTGCACGGCGAGCATTTGGTGGCGCGGGCGCTCAAGCTCATTAATGAAGGCTATCTGGCCGACCACTCGCTGGAGGCGCTGGCCGAGCGCATGCACATTGGCGCCCGGCAATTGCGCCGTTTGTTCGTCCAGCATTTGGGCGCGCCGCCGATGGCGGTGCATGCCACCCAGCGGTTGCTGTTCGCCAAACAACTGCTGACCGAGACCGACCTGTCGATTACCGAAGTGGCCATGGCATCGGGTTTTCGCAGCCTGCGCCGTTTCAATGCCGCGTTTGCCGAAGCCAACCATGCCGAGCCAAGGGCGTTCAGGCGTAGCCCTAAAACCCGTGCTGACAAGGCCTTGGTACTGCGCCTGGGCTTTCGTCCGCCGTACGATTTTCAAGCGTTGCTGGGCTTTTTGCAGACCCGGGCTTTGCCGGGCATCGAGCAGGTGGATGCACAGAGTTATCAGCGAGTAATGGGCGATCCGGCGGCGCCGGGCTGGCTGCGGGTCAGCGCCTGGCCCGGCGAACAGCATGCATTGCAACTGGAGCTACTGAATGTGCCGCCGAGTCAGATGCTCAGCGTGGTCACGCGGATTCGCCGCATGTTTGACCTCGACGCCGACCCGCTGGCTATCGCCCGAACCTTGAGTGCCAGCGCGCTGCTGGCGCCGGTTATCGAGCGCTACCCCGGCTTGCGGTTGCCAGGTGGTTGGGACGGTTTTGAGGTGGCGGTACGCGCCGTGTTGGGGCAGCAAGTCAGCGTGGCTGCGGCGCGCACACTCGCCAGTCGCATCGTGCAGCGCTACGGCATTGCGATTGAGCCGGTTGCTGGGGCTGATTTGAACCGGCTGTTCCCTGGCCCCGAGCAATTGGCGGACGCCGACATGGGCCAAATGGGTATTACCCAGGCCCGCATCAACACCATTCAAGGCATTGCCCGCGCCTTGCTTGACGGGCGAGTCGACTTTGCCCTTGAACAACCGTTGCAGCACTTTATCAACCGCTGGGTGCGGCTACCGGGCATTGGCGAATGGACCGCGCATTACATCGCCATGCGCGTGCTTAAACACCCCGATGCGTTCCCGGCGGCGGACTTGATCCTGCGCCGCGAGGCCAACCCGCTGGGCGAGCCGGTGAGCACCAAAGCGTTGCAAACCCTGGCCGAAAGCTGGCGCCCATGGCGTGCCTACTCAGTGATGTATTTATGGCGTGCAGCCACCGATTCGGCTGCGGCGCGCAAGGAGCCAACATGACCCAGGTGTATTACGACCAAATGCCTTCACCGATTGGCCCGCTGTTTTTGGTGGCGGACGATGAAGGCCTTCGCGAAGTCCGCTTTGAACTGGACCGCCGCCCGCACACGCCGCTGGACGGCTGGGAGCATGCGCCGCACAAACTGGCCGAAGTGCGCCGCCAGTTGGACGAATATTTCGCGGGTGAGCGGTTGATCTTCGAGCTGCCCCTCAAACCGCAGGGTACGGCGTTTCAGCAGTCGGTGTGGCAAGCCTTGACCACCATTGCGTATGCCACGACCACCAGCTACGGGGAGATTTCCCGGCAGATCCAGCGGCCCAAAGCCTCACGGGCGGTGGGTGCTGCCAATGGGCGTAACCCGATTCCGATCATCATCCCGTGCCATCGAGTGATCGGCAGCAACGGCACCCTGACCGGCTTTGGTGGCGGGTTGGCGGCCAAGCAATGGCTGCTTGAGCATGAAGAACGCAGCCAGGGTTTTTCGCTGGCGTAATGACTGTAGGAGCGAGCTTGCCTCGCGATCTTTTGAATGTTTAAAAGATCGCGAGACAAGCTCGCTCCTACAGGTGATGGTGGTTAGATGCTCAAACGCATCGACAGGTCCACCGCTTTGACATCTTTGGTCATGGCACCGATCGAGATGTAGTCCACGCCGGTTTCGGCAATCGGGCGCAAGGTGGCGTCGTTGATCCCGCCGCTGGCTTCAAGCTTGGCTTGGCCCGCGTTGATGCGCACGGCTTCGCGCATGTCATCCAGGCTCAGTTCGTCGAGCATGATGATGTCGGCACCCGCCGCAAGCGCCTCTTTGAGTTCGCTCAAGCTTTCGACTTCGATTTCCACCGGCTTGCCAGGCGCGATTTTGTGCGCGGCGTTGATGGCCTCGGCGATGCCGCCACAGGCCGCGATGTGGTTTTCCTTGATCAAGAAGGCGTCGTACAAACCAATGCGATGGTTATGGCAGCCGCCACAGGTCACCGCATATTTTTGCGCCAGACGCAGGCCCGGCAAGGTTTTGCGGGTGTCGAGCAGCTTGACTTGGGTGTCTGCGACTTTGTCGGCCAATGACTGCGCGTGGGTCGCAACGCCCGACAACATTTGCAGAAAGTTCAGGGCGCTGCGTTCACCGCTGAGCAACGAGCGGGCAGGGCCTTCGAGATGAAACAACACTTGGTTGGGGCTCACGCGCTCGCCGTCGACCACTTGCCAGTGCACGGCCACCCGCGGGTCAAGCTGGCGAAACACAGTGTCGACCCAGGCGGTGCCACTGATCACGGCTGCTTCGCGGGTAATGATCGTCGCTTTGGCCAGACGTTCGGCGGGTATCAGTCGTGCAGTGATGTCGCCGCTGCCCAGGTCTTCGGCTAACGCACGACGCACGTTGGCTTCGATTTCGGCAGTGAGGTCGGCCAGATGTAAATTCGGCATAACGCGCTCCACAAACAAAGTGCGTCGATTATATGACTATGCCGCTGCGGAACCCAAGGCGCATGCAGCGCAGGAATAACACGCCTAACTGTGCGGCTTTTGGCAGTTTCAGGATTAATTTGTCCGCTCGCTCATTGAAATGCCGAGTGTGACTGGTACAAGCGAGTTCTTTTACCGATAATCCGCCTTCTATTTGGCGTCATAGCTTTGACGCACTAAGTGATGTTCTGATTTCGACCTGCCGGCGAGTGTGCAAACACTTGCCGGTAACTGTCTGTGAGCGTCAGGCGTGACCCATGAGTCACGTGCATTTCACGGGGCAGCGAAGAAACCATTACTGGAGGGCAGGATGCAAAATGACGGGAAAGTGGGGCCTGGCTACAGGACCTCTACGGAGTTGGCGATGCATTCGCCGCTTACCCGCCTGCCTGTGATCCTGTTGCAGGTGCATGACAAGGCCGCACAGCAACTGAAATACGAGCTGCAAGTGCTGTTCGACAATGCCGACGAAACCCTGTTTGCAATGGCCGACAAGGCCCGCAGTGACGCCGAGCAAAGCCTGTATTTTGAAGCCATGCGCGACGTGCGGCTCAAGCGTAAAAACATCGAACGCGGCTTTCTTGAACGACTGTTTTTCGCCTTCCTCAAACTGACCCAGCCAGATACCAGCGAAAGCGCCTTGCAGGACCCTGTGCCGACACAGAGCGCCTTTTCATTGGTCATTGTCGATAGCGAGCGTGATCAAGCGATCAATGCGATGGTCACTCAAGTGCTGGCCCGGGATCAGCTCGACCTGTGCCACTTGACCACGCGCCTCAACACCTTGAGTTGGGTGACGCTCAATGAGCACACCAACCCGTTGGGTCCGGCCATGCTCTGCGAGTACTTCTTGCAGGCTGAACGCGATCAGGGCGTTGATCTCAAGGTCAAACTGATCATGTTGCAGCTCTTCGAAAAGTACCTGCTCAGCCAGACCTCACGCCTCTACGCCGATGCCAACCAGTTGCTGGTGGCCACGGGCGTGCTGCCCGAGATCTCGACCGGAATCGCCTGCTGCAGCTCAAGCAAGGCCGGGCACCAGCACGAATCGGTAGTGGCGGGCGAAGACGTGAACCAGTTGGTCGGTAAGCTGTTTGACTATATAAGCAGGGACCGCAACCTCGCGCCGCCGTTGAAAAAGCTCATGGGCCAGTTGCAAGAGCCCATGCTCAAGATCGCTCAGCTCGATCCGCACTTCTTCAGCAGCGACAGCCATCCGGCCCGCAGCCTGTTGAACGTGATGGCCGATGCGGCGGTTGGCTGGGATGACAGCGTGGGCGTGCGCAACGAGCCGCTGTACCGCGAAATCGAACAGCTGTTGAAGCAACTGGCGCGTTGCCCCTGCGTTGACACGCCCGAGTTGCTGGAAGAGTTGCTGCATGACTTCTTGCGCTTTACTCACGCCGAACGCGGGCTGGTCGAGCAGCTTGAGCACCGCACCCGTGCCCGCGAGCAGTTACAGGCACGCCGGTTGCGCCCGTTGGAGGCTGGCCTGGCGTCAGCGCTGGATGAGCAGGATCACTTGGGTTTGCTGCTGGTCAGCCAGCTACGTATTGGCACCTGGATCGAGCTGCAAACCAACCCGACCTGCCGCCAGCGCTGCAAACTGATTGCGATTATGGAGCCCGAAGGTCGGCACATTTTTGTCAATCGCAGTGGTGTGAAAGTGGTGGAAAAGAGTCGCATCGACTTGATCGGCCAACTGCGCAGCGGGACGATTTCGTTACTGGATGACCGCCCGTTGTTCGACCGCGCTCTGGCATCAATGATTGGCAGTCTGGGGCAATACAGCGCTCATTGATCCACAGCAGGCAGATTGCTCCCCATCGCCGCGTTCATCGCGGCATACTGGGCCTTTCGTTAGCGTCGTTGAGGAGCCTGTATGCAGCTGGACCCCGCAAGCGGTTGGTGCAAATGCGTGCGCCATTGCCCGTCACCCAACTTCAATGCGCGCCCTGAGGGCGAGATCTCCCTGCTGGTTATCCACAACATCAGCTTGCCGCCGGGTCAGTTCGGTACGGGGAAAGTGCAGGAGTTTTTCCAGAATCAACTCGACTTCACTGAACATCCCTACTTTGAAGGCATCCAGAAGCTCACGGTCAGTGCGCATTTTCTGATTGAACGTGACGGCAAAATCACTCAGTTTGTCTCGTGTCTTGATCGCGCCTGGCACGCGGGTATTTCATGTTTCGACGGGCGTGAGGGCTGCAATGATTTTTCTTTGGGCGTCGAGCTGGAAGGCACCGATGACCTGCCATTCACCGACGCGCAGTACGAGTCACTGCTAGCCTTGACCCGGCAATTGCAAGCCGCCTACCCGGCGATCACGGCGCAGCGCATATGCGGTCACAGTGACATCGCACCGGGGCGCAAAACGGACCCGGGCCCGGCTTTTGAATGGATGCGCTTTCGTGACGCGTTGCGCCACACAGGAGATAAGCAATGAGTTTTGTGGTGTTACTGCTGGCGATTCTGGTCGAGAAGTTCTCGGCGCTGCGCCAGCGTTTGCAGTGTGATAGCGGCTGGTTGCGCGAACTGCACAAACTGGAGTCCAGCCCCAAACTGGTGAACAGGCCGTGGTGGGTGCTGGCCATTCTGATTCTGTTCCCGGTGCTGGTCCTGGGTCTGCTGTTGTGGGTGCTGGAGCCGGTGGCGTATGGCTTGCTGGTGCTGCCGGTGCACCTGTTGGTGCTAATTTACAGCTTGGGCCGGGGTGACCTGCTCGCGGGGCTGGGGCCGGTTCGCGATGCCTGGCGACGCGGAGATCTGCAAGCCAGTGCACATGTGGCCGAGCGCGACATTGGCGTGCGTGCAGACAGCGGCGAGCAGTTGCTTGAGAAAGTGCAGAGCCATTTGCTGTGGCAGGCGTATCAGAGCTTTTTTGCGGTGATTTTTTGGTACTTCCTGCTGGGCCCGGTGGCGGCCTTGAGCTATCGCTTGCTGGCGCTGGCGGCCGAGCACAGTAAAAACCCTGAGCTGGTTGAGCGTGCCCGGCAACTGCGGCATGCCTTTGACTGGTTGCCGGTACGTTTGCTGGCGGCGAGTTTTGCGTTGGTGGGCAACTTTGCCGCGGTCACCCGGGTGATGTTGCACGAACTGCTGAGCTGGGACATCAGCGCAGAACAACTGATCAACAAAGCCGGTTGTGCCGCGGCTGAAATCCCGGCACCGCAAGTCGGCCCGGAAGGCGTAGCCAGCCTCGATACGTTGTGGGCCTTGCTACTGCGGGCGGCGGTGCTGTGGTACACCGGCTTTGCGGTGTGGACGTTGTTGCTCTAAGCCAACTGCCTGTAGGAGCGAGCTTGCCTCGCGATCTTTTGCTGGTTTAAAAGATCGCGAGGCAAGCTCGCTCCTACAGAGTTTTAGTTAGCTTCCCAGCCAAACACCTCACACGCATTCGCCGTGCTTGCCTCGGCCAACACCTCGGCACTGATCCCCATGATTCCCGCCAGTGCTTCACAAATAGCTGGCAAGTGCTCCGGGCTATTACGCTGGTTGGGGTACATGACCGGCGCCATGTCCGGCGAGTCGGTTTCCAGCACGATGGATTCTAGCGGCAAGTCGGCGATGACTTTGCGCAGGCGCAATGCCTGCGGCCAGGTCGCGGCGCCGCCCAAGCCCAATTTGAACCCTAGCTTGATGTATTCGCGGGCTTCTTCCCGGCTGCCTGCAAACGCATGAATGATCCCGCCGCGCTTAAGCCGAAAACGCTTCAAGGTCGCAATCACCGGCGCATGGCTGCGGCGCACGTGCAGCAAGGCCGGGAGTGAGGCGTCTGCCGCCAGCGATAACTGCGCTTCAAATAACGCCTGCTGAGCGTCGCGATCCAGCTCCGGCAAAAAGTAGTCGAGGCCGATCTCACCGACCGCGCACAACTGTGGGTGCCCGGCCAGACGCTCCAGCCATTGCCCGAGTTCGCGCACATGCTCGGGCCGGTGCTGCTCAAGGTACACCGGATGCAAGCCAAAGGCGGCGTAGAGCTGAGGGTCGGTTTGAACCCCGTCCCACAGGCGCTGCCAATTGTCCTGATACACCCCCAACACGACCATTTGCCTGACCCCCAGCGCCCGGCTGCGCGCCAGTAAAGACGTGCGGTCGGGGTCAAAGTCCGGGAAGTCGAGGTGGGTGTGGGTGTCGATCAGGTGCATGCAGCCAACCTACTGAATGCGCTGTTTAAAGGTGCGCGCAATGGCCCGGATGCCCGGCTCGTAGCGCCGATCTTCAATGGCCGCCAAGGCCAGTTCCAGGGCTTTTTCAGCAATCAGCGGGTGCTGTTGGCCCATGGCATTGACCGGCAATGGCAGGAAGTCCAGCAACTGCGTATCACCAAACGTAGCCAGGCGCAGCGGCGGCGTGTGGTCAGGGTGCTCCAGCAACGCATCGAACATGCCTTGCAGCAGCACGTAGGAGGTTGTAACCAGCGCTTCAGGAAAATGCCCCAAACGCTCCAGCAGCTCATCGATGATGCGGCGGCCACAGTCGCGGCTAAAGGCTGCGCCGTGCTCGATCAGGATTTCACCTTCAAAGCCTTCCAGTGCCTGTTTGAAGCCCGCCGCCCGCGCCTGGCTGATGCTCAGTTCGGGGCGTGCGCCGATCAGGGCGATTTGCTGCGGCAGGGGGTTGAGCAGGCTGCGGGTCAGTTGCAGGCTGGCTTCGCAGTCATCGCTGATCACGGAGCAGAAACGCGCCGGGTCCAGGGTCCGGTCAATCGCAATGATCGGCATGCCGAGGTCTTGCAGTTGGCGGTAGCTGTCATCTTCAGGTGGCAGGCAACTGGCCACAAACAAGGCATCGCAACGGCGGGCACGAAACAGCTTGAGCAACTGCCGCTCGCTGTCGGGTGCGTCATCGGAGCTGGCGATCAGCAGTTGATAGCCGCGCGCACGGGCACCTTGCTCCAGCTGTTTGGCGATGCGTGCATAACTCGGGTTTTCGAGGTCCGGAAGAATAAAACCCAGTGTGCGCGTGTGCCGGCTGCGCAGGCCTGCGGCTTGCGGGTTGGGGGTAAACCCATGCGCCTCAACGACTGCGCGTACGCGCTCGACCGTGCTGCTGCTGATGCGCTGCTGCTCGGCCTTGCCATTGATGACATAGCTGGCGGTAGTCACCGAAACCCCTGCCAGGTGTGCAATATCACTGAGCTTCACGCCGAAAATTCCTTATTTTTTGTAGTACGTGTCGACATTGTGGTCAATCCTAACCGATTACGGCAGTCGATCATCGTCTGCCTTGTGGTCACTGTATTTTTTTGCAACATCGCTCGGTTGACATCGATCAAACCGACAGGTTGGGCTTCAAGCGCGAGCGATTATGCAGTAACGTGCCGTTCTTTCTTGATTAAACGATTCAGCCTACGTGATTTAAGGTGTTTTCCTACGACAGCAGGGTGCTTGCCACACATCTGCTGACACACTCCGGGGAGAGCGACCTAAGCTGACATAATTCAAAACAATACCGTGCGCCATTGAGCGTCGGAAAAGGAGAACGCATGCTCGAGCTCACCATAGAGCAGATTTCCATGGGCCAAACGGCTGTGGACAAGTCTGCGGCGCTGCACTTACTCGCCGATAAACTGGTCGCCGATGGTTTGGTGGCCGAAGGTTATCTGAATGGCTTGCAGGCGCGTGAGGCTCAAGGCTCAACCTTTTTGGGGCAAGGTATTGCGATCCCCCATGGCACCCCTGAAACCCGCGACTTGGTGCACACCACCGGCGTGCGTTTATTGCAGTTTCCACAGGGTGTGGACTGGGGCGACGGGCAGATTGTTTACTTGGCGATCGGGATTGCGGCCAAGTCCGACGAACACCTGCGCCTGTTGCAACTGCTGACCCGGGCGCTGGGTGAAACCGATCTGGGTGAAGCTCTGCGCCGCGCCAGCACACCAGAGGCGCTGCTCAAGTTGCTCCAGGGCGCCCCGCAAGAGCTGGCGCTGGACGCTCAGATGATCGGTCTTGGCGTGTCTGCCGACGACTTTGAAGAGCTGGTTTGGCGCGGTGCGCGTTTACTGCGCCAGGCCGATTGCGTGAGCAATGGTTTTGCCGCTGTCCTGCAACAAGCAGAAGCGCTGCCGCTGGGCGATGGTCTGTGGTGGCTGCACAGCGAACAAACGGTCAAACGCCCGGGGCTGGCGTTTGTCACCCCAGACAAGCCAATACGCTACCTTGGCCAGCCGCTCAGCGGCCTGTTTTGCCTGGCCAGTTTGGGCGAGGCGCATCAGGCCCTGCTTGAACGCCTGTGCGCCTTATTGATTGAAGGGCGTGGCCAAGAGTTGGGCCGCGCCACCAGTCGCCGTGCGGTGCTCGAAGCCTTGGGCGGCGAGTTGCCAGCCGATTGGCCGAGTGCTCGTATCACCCTGGCCAATGCCCACGGTTTGCATGCGCGTCCGGCCAAAGTGCTCGCGCAATTGGCCAAGGGCTTTGAGGGCGATATTCGTGTGCGCATCCTCGATGGCCAAGAGGGCAGCGCCGTGTCTGCCAAGAGCTTGAGCAAACTGCTCAGCCTCGGCGCCCGTCGTGGCCAGGTCCTGGAATTTATCGCAGAACCGACCATCGCCAATGACGCCTTGCCAGCCATTTTGGCGGCGGTTGAAAAGGGCCTGGGCGAAGAAGTCGAGCCACTGGCAGCGCAAGCGGAACACGCGCCAGCCTTGGCCGAGATTGCTGAAGTGGTGCTGGCCCCGGCTGCCGGCAGCGTGATCCATGCCGTGGCGGCGTCGCCGGGCATTGCCATCGGCCCGGCGCATATTCAGGTGCTGCAAACCTTCGATTACCCGCTGCGCGGCGAGTCATCCGCCGTTGAGCGTGAGCGTTTGCACGGTGCTATCAGTGCGGTGCGCCAAGACATCGAAACGTTGATCCAGCGCAGCCAGTCCAAGGCCATTCGCGAGATTTTCATCACCCACCAGGAAATGCTCGACGACCCGGAACTGACCGATGAAGTCGGTTCGCGGCTCAAACAGGGCGAAAGTGCCGAAGCCGCCTGGATGGCAGTGATCGAAGCGGCGGCCCGTCAGCAGGAGTCCTTGCAGGACGCGCTGCTGGCCGAGCGTGCGGCGGACTTGCGCGACATTGGTCGCCGCGTACTGGCGCAGTTGTGTGGTGTCGAAACTCTGGCCGAACCCGATCAGCCCTACGTGTTGGTGATGGACGAAGTCGGGCCTTCTGACGTGGCGCGTCTCGACCCGGCGCGGGTCGCGGGCATTTTGACCGCTCGCGGCGGGGCGACCGCACACAGCGCCATTGTTGCGCGCGCCTTGGGCATTCCTGCCTTGGTGGGGGCCGGTGACGCCGTGTTGTTGCTGGCACCGGGCACGCAATTGTTGATCGACGGCCAGCGTGGCCGCTTGCACGTGGCCCCCGATGCGGATGCCCTGCAACGCGCCCTCGATGAGCGTGACAGCCGTGAGCAGCGCTTGCTGGCCGCCTCGGAGTTGCGTCATCAACCGGCCGTCACCCTGGACGGGCACGCAGTTGAAGTGTTCGCCAACATCGGTGAGAGCAAAGGTGTGGCCACCGCGGTTGAGCAGGGCGCTGAAGGCATTGGCCTGTTGCGCACCGAGCTTATTTTTATGGCCCACCCGCAGGCGCCGGATGAAGCGACCCAGGAAGCCGAGTACCGCCGTGTGCTGGACGACCTGCATGGGCGACCTTTGGTGGTGCGCACGTTGGACGTGGGTGGCGACAAACCCCTGCCATACTGGCCTATCGAGAAAGAAGAAAACCCGTTTTTGGGGGTGCGCGGCATTCGTCTGACGTTGCAGCGCCCACAGATCATGGAAAGCCAATTGCGCGCGCTGTTGCGCTCGGCTGACAACCGCCCGCTGCGCATCATGTTCCCGATGGTCGGCAGCGTGGCTGAATGGCGTGCGGCGCGGGACATGACTGAGCGTCTGCGTCTGGAAATCCCGGTAGCTGACTTGCAGTTGGGGATCATGGTCGAAGTGCCTTCTGCCGCCTTGCTGGCGCCGGTACTGGCCAAGGAAGTCGACTTTTTCAGTGTCGGCACCAACGACCTGACGCAATACACGCTGGCCATCGACCGTGGTCACCCGACCTTGTCGGCACAAGCCGACGGCTTGCACCCGGCAGTGCTGCAACTGATCGACATCACCGTTCGCGCCGCCCATGCCCACGGCAAATGGGTGGGTGTGTGCGGTGAATTGGCGGCCGACCCATTGGCGGTGCCGGTGCTGGTGGGCATGGGTGTGGATGAACTCAGCGTCTCGGCCCGCAGCATCCCTGAAGTTAAAGCACGAGTACGTGAGTTGAACATGGAACGTCTTAAAACACTGGCCGAACAGGCCCTGAGCGTCGGCAGCCCGGACGAAGTCCGCGCATTGGTAGAGGCCCTGTAATGGCCAGAATTCTCACCATCACCCTTAACCCGGCGCTGGACTTGACCGTGCGCGTGCCGCACCTGGAACCCGGTGAAGTCAACCGCAGCCAGGCCTTGCTCAGCCATGCGGCGGGCAAGGGCCTCAACGTGGCGCAAGTGCTGGCCGACCTTGGCCACTCGCTAACCGTCAGCGGCTTTCTGGGCGAAGACAATCAGCAAGCCTTCAACGCGCTGTTTGCGCGCCGTGGTTTTGCCGACGCGTTTATCCGCGTGCCGGGCGAAACTCGCAGCAACATCAAGCTTGCCGAAGACGATGGCCGCGTCACGGACATCAATGGCCCTGGCCCGCACGTGAACGATCTGGCGCAACACGCCTTGCTCGACAAACTCGACCACATTGCCGCCAGCCATGATGCGGTGGTGGTGGCGGGCAGCTTGCCACGTGGCGTCAGCGCGCAGTGGTTGCGCGAATTGGTGCTGCGCCTCAAAGCCTTGGGCTGCAAAGTGATTTTGGACACCAGTGGTGAAGCCTTGAAAGAAGGCTTGCGTGCAGGCCCGTGGCTGGTCAAACCGAATGCCGAAGAACTCAGTGAAGCGCTGGGCCACCCGGTCAGCAGCGTGGCATCGCAAGTCGCAGCTGCCACCGAGTTACAGACCCTGGGGATTTCCCATGTGGTGATTTCTCACGGGGCTGACGGCGTGAACTGGTTCAGCCGCGGGACTCAACCCTTGCAGGCGCTGCCACCCAAAGTGCGTGTGGCAAGTACGGTCGGTGCGGGTGATTCGCTGCTGGCGGGCATGGTGCACGGCCTGATCAGCGGCCACAGCCCGGAACAGACCCTGCGCAGCGCAACCGCGATTGCGGCAATGGCGGTCACCCAGATCGGTTTTGGAATCAGCGATACGCTGCAGTTAGTGACGCTCGAAAGCGGCGTCAACGTCCGCGCCTTGGCACAAGAATAAGAGGAATACACATGAAATTAGCCATTGTGACGGGCTGCCCCAACGGCATGGTGACCAGCGTGCTGTGTGCCCGCTTGCTCGATGCCGCCGCGCAGCGTCAGGGCTGGAGCACCAGCGTAGAAGTGCATGACCCCAAGCACCCGGAACGTCAGTTGTCCAAGGCGACAATCGACGAAGCCGAGTGGGTGCTGGTGGTCAGCAGCACGCCGTTGGACATGCAGCGTTTTATTGGCAAACGGGTTTTCCAGAGCAGCCCGGCCCAGGCTCTGCAAGATGTTGAAGCCGTGTTGCTGCGTGGCGTCAACGAAGCCCAGGTGTACACCGCCCCCAGCGTTGAGGCTGAGGTTACCGAGCAGGCCCACGCGCCTAAAATTGTCGCCGTTACTGCCTGCCCGACGGGCGTTGCGCACACCTTTATGGCAGCAGAAGCACTGCAGCAGGCAGCCAAGCGTTTGGGCTACGACTTGCAGGTCGAGACCCAAGGCTCGGTTGGCGCCCGCAACCCGTTGAGTGCCCAAGCCATCAGCGACGCGGATGTGGTGCTGTTGGCGGCTGATATTGAAGTCCCGACTGAGCGTTTTGCGGGCAAGAAAATCTACCGTTGCGGCACCGGCATTGCGCTTAAACAGGCCGAAGCCACGCTGAAAAAAGCCCTGGCCGAAGGTCGGCAAGAGAGCGCGGCAACGGGCGGTGCGGCACCGGCTAAGCAAGAAAAAACCGGCGTCTACAAACACCTGCTCACTGGCGTGTCGTTCATGCTGCCGATGGTGGTGGCGGGCGGCTTGCTGATCGCGTTGTCCTTTGTGTT
This sequence comes from Pseudomonas sp. FSL R10-1350, assembly GCF_009600525.1. Lineage (NCBI taxonomy): Bacteria > Pseudomonadati > Pseudomonadota > Gammaproteobacteria > Pseudomonadales > Pseudomonadaceae > Pseudomonas > Pseudomonas sp. FSL R10-1350. The sequence continues at coordinate 205,007 of NZ_WIVR01000001.1, read as the reverse complement.
CGGCATTAACGCTTATAAAGAGCAGGGCACCCTGGCTGCAGCGCTGATGCAAATCGGTGGCGATGCGGCCTTCAAATTGATGGTGCCGTTGCTGGCGGGTTACATCGCCTACTCGATTGCTGACCGTCCGGGCCTGGCGCCGGGGATGATTGGCGGCTTGTTGGCGAGCACCTTGGGGGCTGGTTTTATTGGCGGGATCATTGCCGGTTTTATTGCCGGTTACTGCGCCAAGGCGATCAGCCGTTATGCGCGGTTGCCGCAAAGCCTTGAAGCGCTGAAGCCGATTTTGATCATCCCGTTGTTTGCCAGCCTGTTCACCGGCCTGGTGATGATCTACGTGGTCGGAAAGCCGGTGGCCGGCATGCTCGAAGGTCTGACGCATTTCCTCGACAGCATGGGCACCACCAACGCGATCCTGTTGGGCGTGTTGCTGGGCGGCATGATGTGTGTCGACCTGGGCGGGCCGATCAACAAGGCGGCTTATGCGTTTTCGGTCGGTTTGCTGGCCTCGCAAAGTTATGCACCGATGGCTGCGACCATGGCGGCGGGCATGGTGCCACCGATTGGGTTGGGCATCGCGACCCTGATTGCACGTCGCAAATTCGCCCAGACCGAGCGCGAAGCGGGCAAGGCGGCGATGGTGCTGGGGCTGTGCTTTATCTCGGAAGGCGCGATCCCGTTTGCGGCCAAAGACCCGCTGCGGGTGATCCCGGCCAGCGTCGTGGGCGGTGCGCTGACGGGGGCGTTGTCGATGTACTTCGGCTGCAAACTGATGGCGCCGCACGGCGGGTTGTTCGTGCTGTTGATCCCGAATGCCATCAACCACGCGTTGCTGTACTTGCTGGCGATTGTGGCCGGCAGCCTGGTGACCGCAGTGGTCTACGCCCTGATCAAACGCCCGGAGCCCGTGGACATGGCGCTGGAAACGGCCAAGGCTTAAGGCAGAGGTTCAATTCGAGCGCTGTAGGAGCGAGCTTGTCTCGCGATCTTTTAAAAGATCAAAAGATCGCGAGGCAAGCTCGCTCCTACAGAATGAACAGTATTTTCCGTAAGAAATTTCTTTAATATCCTTCGATTGCATCATTGATTGGTTATTTGCCTAGTCTTGTAAAACAGGCGTTTTTTAATGCCTGTTTTACTTAAAGGAACCAGTTATGAGTAGTTATGCAGGTAGAAGCAGTTTAAAAAGATCTGCTATCAACTCTATCGTCGGCGCGTTATTTATTCTGCTGGGCGCTGTAGCCCCCGCGTATGGCGCAGCGCTGTGCAATGGCGGCCCGGCGCTGCTGGGCGGGGTGACGTGTGACATGTTACCGATTGGCGGCGGCTCGGCGTTGTGTCTGTTTATCGGTGTGGATAAAAATGCCAATGGCAGAGTTGAGGGAGGAACTTCGGATACTTGCATCTTGATTGATGCAAACAATAAACAACACCCTGGCTACAGTTGTACCCTGGCGTGTCAAAACACAAACGGTTGCTCCAGGCCGCAGTGTTTGTCTTTAAAAAAATCAGGCAGTAAATAAAAAGGATTCGGTTCACAAACACCGTCCTGATACTAATCAGGGCGGTGTTTATCGATTAATACACATCCCGGCGATAACGCCCTTGTTCGATCAGCTGTTGCACCGCATCAGCCCCGAGCAGGTCGATCAGCGTTTGATCCACGCCCGCTGCCATGCCGTTCAGGCTGCCGCAGATGTAAATGGCCGCACCGTCCGCCAGCCAACGACCCAGTTCATCGGCGGCCTCGCGCAGCCGGTCTTGCACATACACCTTGTGCGCCTGGTCCCGCGAGAAGGCCAGGTCCAGTCGGGCCAACTCGCCACTGGCCAACCAACCTTGCAGTTCGTCACGGCAGTAGAAGTCGTGCGCAGCATTGCGTTCGCCAAACAATAACCAGTTTGGCTGCTGACCCTGGGCGATTCGGGCCTTGAGCAAACTGCGCAGCCCGGCAAGCCCGGTGCCGTTACCCAGCAAGATCAGCGGGCAAGGTTCGGCAGGCAGGTGGAAGCCGCTGTTGCGCCGCAGCCGCAGGCTGATCGCCGCGCCCAGTGGTGCGTGTTCGGTCAGCCAGCCTGACCCCAGGCCCAGGCTGCCATCGGGATGGCGCTCCTGGCGCACGATCAGTTGCAGCACGCCGTCCTGAGGAATGGAGGCAATCGAGTATTCGCGCATGTTCAACGGGATCAGGGCGTCGACCAGCGCCTGGGCGTGGAGGCCGACCAAGTGCCCGCGATTCTCTGGCAATTGGCGGCTGGCCAACGCTTGAGCGAGGGTTTCTTGCAGGCCATCCAGGTGTACCGGTGTGTTTGCCGACAAGCCCAACCCGTCGAGCAGGTGTTCAACCGCCCAGGTCGATTGCCTTGGCATCACCTCAACCAAGTCACCTGCTTGCCAGGTGAAGCTGGCGTCAGGCGCGCTGAGGCCCAGCAGGTAAACCCCGGAACCGCTGCTGTCAGGGTTAAGCAGTTGCCGCTGCTCAAGGGTCCAGTTGTTGTAGCTCGGCGCTTGCCAGTTGGCGCCGGGCACAGCGCCTGTCAGTTGGCTGAGGTGCACTTGCCAGTGGTGCAAGGCTTCGGGGTCGCCACTGTCGACCTGCACCGGGCTGAACAGCGACTGTGCACCACGCTCAGCCAGCCATTGCTGGATACGGGTGGCAAAGCCGCAGAAGTGCGGGTACTGGCGATCACCCAAGGCCAGTACCGAGTACTTGAGGGCGCTGAGGCCCAGCGGTTGGCCGAGGATTTTGCGTTCAAAGCCGCGCGCGCTATCCGGGGCTTCGCCATCGCCAAAGGTGCTGACCACAAACAAGGCATTGCTGGCTTGCTGCAAGTCTTCTTCGCTGACGGCGGCCAATGGCTGGACGCGCACCGGCAAGCCCGCCGCCTGCAATTGCCCGGCGGTTTGCCAGGCAAGTTGCTCGGCAAAACCGCTCTGGCTGGCAAAGCCGATCAGCCAGGACGACGCATCGCTACGGGTGTCGCTAAAGCCCTGTCGCGCCTGTTTGACCTGACGCTTTTTGCGCCGACGGTCCAGGTACAGCAACCAGCCGGTAATAAAGAACAGCGGCATGGTCAGGGACGCAACGGTGACCAGCACACGCCCGGTGATGCCCCAGTAGCTGCCGGTGTGCAGGGCGTAGATGCTGGTCAGCAGTTGCGCCTTGTAGCTTTTATCGTCATAGCGATCGACGCGCTTCACCACGCCGGTAGCCGGGTCGAGAGTGATCTGGTTGAGGGCTCGCTCATGGGGCGAGGTTTTCAACAGGTAATAGACCGTCGCGGGCATGCCGCCAGCAGGGGGCATGCGGATGTTGAACTGGCTCAGGTCAGGCCCGGCGGCTTTCTGGATACTGGCCCACATCGCGTCATAGTCCGCCACCAGCGGTGCGCCACCGGCACTCGGCGGCCCACCGCGCCCGCCTTTGCGTTGTTCGCTGTTAGGGCTGTCGGAGAAGAGCTTTTGCAGGCCTTTGTTGTACCACTCGTAGGACCAGGACAAGCCGGTCAGGGCGACCAACAGGTAAAAGATCAAGCACCAGGTGCCGGCCACCGCGTGCAGGTCCCAGTTGAAGCTGCGGCCTTTTTTCGCCCAGTCCAGGGTCAGCCAGGCGCGCCAGTTCAATGCCTTGCGCGGCCAGCGCAGGTACAAGCCCGACAGGCAGAAAAACAGCAGCATCAAGGTGCAGGCCCCGGTGATCTGGCGGCCGGTATCACCGATGGCCAGAAAACGGTGCAGTTGCAGCATCAGGTTGAAAAAGCCCAGGCCAGAGACGTCGCCCTGGTAGTCGCCGGTGTACGGGTCGACATAGCGCAATTGGCCACGGCGTTCGCCCGACGGCGGGGTGAAAAAAATGCGCGAGGCACTCTCGGTGTCAATGCCGCCCCAAATCATGGCCACTTGTTTGCCTTCGGTGGCCTCGACTTTACGCACCAATTCGGCAGGCGGCAGCACGCCGCTGTCGAGCTTCTGGACCTTGAGCACGGTCGGATTGAGCCAGTCCAGTATCTCGTCCTGAAACGACACGGTCGCGCCTGTGATGCCCATCAGAGCCAGGACCAGCCCTGCGGTTATTCCAAAAAACCAGTGCAGCTGGAACAGGGTTTTCTTAAACACGACGGCCGCCTTGCTCGCTCAATGTGTTGCGTCACCGCGCATTATGCCGTGACACAGTTGTTTACACGCAAATGCCCCGGCCATGGTTGGGTCGGGGCACTGGTTGTCGCTGTGGGCTGGCCCACAGTGGCTTGCGCGCTTAGAAGTGGAAGCTGGTAGTCAACAAGGCTGTACGGCCTGCCGCCTGATTGGCGAAGTGCGAGGCGTAGGCTTTGTCGTAGTAGGTTTTGTCCGTCAGGTTTTGCACGTTCAGTTGCAGGTCGATGTTTTTGGTCAGCTTGTAGCTGGCCATCGCATCGTAGCGAGTGTAGGACGGCACATAAACGGTGTTAGCCGTGTCGCCATAAACCGCGTCGACATAGAACGCACCGCCGCCAATGGTCAGCTTCGGCATGACCTCATAGGTGGTCCACAGGCTGAAGCTGTTTTTCGGCGTGTTCGGCATTTCGTTGCCTTTGTCCGACACCGCAGTCGTGTTCACACTGCCGTTACGGTTGCCTTTAAGGCCCGGATCAACAAGCTCGCTTTTCAGGTAGCTGTAGCCTGCAAATACTTGCCATTTGTCCGTGATTTTGCCGCTGGCCGACAGTTCGATACCGTCTACACGGGATTTACCGGCGTTTTCATAGGTGAACGAGTCGACCAGAACACGGGTGTTTTTCTTCTCGGTACGGAACACCGCAGCGGTCAGGGACAGACGGTCCTGGAACACATCCCACTTGGTGCCCAGTTCGTAGTTAACGGTTTCTTCAGGCTTGAGGTCGCTGGTGATGATGCTGCCTGGAGCAATTAGGCCGTTGGGGTCTACGCCTTCACCGACGATGCCGCCTGGCGGTGTGGCCGATGTGGCGTAGGACAGGTAAACGCTGCCGTTATCCAGTGGTTTCCAGACCAGCCCGGTCTGCCAGTTGAAGAAGTTGCTGTCGTTTTTGGCCTTGGTGCGACCCGCCACGGCGTTGGTGTTCGCCGTGGTATCAAACTGGTCGTAACGCAGGCCGGCGTTGAGCAGCCATTGCGGGTGGAGTTCAATGGTGTCAAACACGTAGGCCGCTTTGGTCACGCCCACGGTGTTGGTGCCGTAGTAGTTGCGCGCTTCGGTGCCGGTCCACTCGTCACTCGGGTTCGGGTTGGACAGCGAGGTGCACTGGCCGCCGCTGTTGCCGACTTTGTCCGGGGTGCAATTAGGGTTGCTGTTCGGCGTTACGGTGTAGCCGCTGGCGCGGGTTTCTTCGCGAGTGAACTCAACACCGGTGGAGTAGGTGTTCTTGAAGCCCGCCAGGTTGAAGTTACCGTACAGATCGGTCTGGTTGGTGGTGGTCTGGGTTGTCGAAACGCGGGTGTTGGCGCGACGCCAAACGGTACCGTACTGGTTCACGTTGTGCTGGCTGTCGTCCGGCTGGGTCAGGATGTAGTCCTGGCCGGTGTTGCCGTGACGGAAGGTGTTCTTCACGGTCATCGAATCGTTGAAGTCGTGTTCGAACGTGATGGTGCTGATATCGACACGGGTCTTGCGGAAGTCGCGGTCTTTGAGGCCGTAGAAGTTATTGCTGTTGCCGCCGTCGTCCGGTTTGTCGTGTACGTGCGCGGCGGTTTTCGAGGCGCTGCCGTAGCCGTAAGGAATGCCCGAATCTGGCAGGTCGTCGCTTTTGAGGTGGTAGTAGCTGAGGTTCAGACGGGTGTCGGTGCCCAGGCCGAAGGTCAGCGAGGGAGCGATGCCCCAGCGGTCGTAGTTGACCGAATCACGGCCCGCGACGTTTTGCTCGTGGCTCATCAGGTTCAGACGGAACGCGGCGGTGTCGAGGAACTGACGGTTGATGTCGACGGTGTAGCGGCGGGTCTGGTCTGAGCCGTAGGTGAAGCCACCGTTGAGGAAGTCGCCCAGTTTTGGGGTCTTGCTCACCAGGTTCAAGCTACCGCCCGCCGAGCCGCGGCCACCGAAAGACGAGTTCGGGCCTTTGCTGACTTCGATGGATTCGATGTCAAAAATTTCGCGGGTTTGCCCGCCTGCGTCGCGCACGCCATCCAGGTAGGTATCGCCCTGGGCGTCAAAGCCACGAATAAAAGGACGGTCGCCTTGTGGGTTGCCGCCTTCGCCGGCGCCAAATGTCACACCCGGTACGGTGCGCAGGGCGTCTTGCAGCGAGGTGGCGGCGGTGTCTTGCAGCACTTGCTGCGGAATGACGGTGACCGAGCGCGGCGTGTCGACCAGCGGCGCGGTGTACTTCTGGGAGCTGGCTTTTTCTGTCTGGTACGACTGCTGGGTCTGCTCACCGGTAACGGTGGTTGCACCCAAAGAAATACTGTTGCCCTGCGCTGGCTTTTCGGTGCTTTCAGCGGCCTGGGCCATCTGGTTGGCAGAGGTTGCCGTGAGCGCTACACCAATGGCCGAAGCCAATAAACGCGGTGAATTGGCAGGTATTTTTATACGTTGGCGTGACATGTGAAGATCCCTCCCCCCGGAATTTGAGGGCGGAATATAGTGCAAACAATTCCTCCTAACAATTGAGAGGGATTACTATTCGCGCTAAATTTACATTCTTTACAATTTGCCGTTACGGGTTTTGCAAGGCTATTCGTCTCCCGACTTTTTAACAAAGTTTTACACGATCAATAAGAATCAATACCATTGGCACCCTTCTCTTGTTCAGGTATCGCGCCATGCTGCTGCACATTCCCGGCTTGTTCTCCCGTGAAGAAGTCCAGCGCATCCGTGAGGCGTTGATAGCGACAGAGTGGGCCGACGGCAAAATCACCGCCGGGTATCAGTCCGCCAAAGCCAAGCACAACTTGCAATTGCCCGAAGGTCACCCGCTGGCCAAGGAAATCGGCGCGGCGATGATTGAGCGCTTGTGGCAAAACCCGTTGTTCATGTCGGCGGCCTTGCCGCACAAAGTGTTCCCGCCGCTGATCAACTGCTACACCGGGGGCGGAAGTTTCGACTTTCATATCGACAACGCGGTGCGCCAGCCCAAGGGCAGCCCGGAGCGGGTGCGCACGGACCTGTCGGCTACCCTGTTTTTCAGTGACCCGCAGGACTACGACGGCGGGGAGCTGGTGATCCAGGACACCTACGGTGTGCAGCAGGTCAAGTTCCCGGCGGGGGATATGGTGCTGTACCCCGGCACCAGTTTGCACAAGGTCAACGCGGTGACCCGCGGCGCCCGTTTTGCCTCGTTTTTCTGGACCCAAAGCCTGGTCCGTGAAGACAGCCAGCGCACCTTGCTGTTCGAGATGGACAACGCCATTCAGCAATTGACACGCGATGTGCCCGATCACCCGTCACTGATTCAACTCACCGGCACCTACCACAACCTGTTGCGCCGCTGGGTTGAGGTGTAAGCCATGAGCTTTCAATTACGCCGCGAAGAACTGCTCAGCGGCGAGCAACTGCAAAGCATGCTCGCTGAGAACCCGGCCCGTGCCGCACAAGCCATTTTGATGGCTGCCAAGCAAGGCATCCTTGAAGGGCAAGCGCTGCTCGGCCAGATCCTGCTGGAAGGGCAGGGCATTGAGCGCGATGTGCCGCTGGCCTTTCGCTGGTTCGCCATTGCCGCCAACGGCGGACACTTGATGGCGCGCAACATGCTCGGGCGCTGCCTTGAACATGGCTGGGGGTGCGAGCTGGATGAGCGCGCGGCCGCCAGCCATTACCGCCTGGCTGCTCAGGGCGGGCTTGATTGGGGGCTGTACAACTACGCCAACTTGCTGGCGACCGGGCGCGGTGTGGCGCAAGACCAGTACGCAGCGTTTGCGCTGTACCGCGAAGCCGCGCATTTGGGCCACGCCAAGTCGATGAACTTGCTGGGGCGCTACCTTGAAGACGGTCGTTATTGCCCGGCAGACCCGCAGGCCGCGCGCCAATGGTATGAACGCTCCGCCCATGCCGGTGATTTTCGCGGGCAGTTCAGCCACGCCGCCGTGCTGGCCGAGCGCGGTGATGTAGAGGGTGCACTGGTCTGGCTGGAGCGTGCCCAGGCCATCGGCAACCTGAAGTTTTTGCGGGTCAGCCGCGTCGCGTTGCTTGAGGCCAAAGAGCCGGCCATTCGGGCGATGGGTGAGGTGTATCAAGCGCGAATCAACACCTTGCAGCAGGCGGTGTGACACCCATCGGCGGCACCTTCAGGCCATAAAAAATCTCCCCGGAGGCCAATCCGGGGAGGTTTTTCTGTAAGGCTTACAGGTAGAACGACTTCAGCGGCGGGAAGCCATTGAACTCAACAGCGCTGTAACTGGTGGTGTAGGCGCCGGTCGACAACCAGTACAGGCGATCACCGATGGCCAGGTTGAGTGGCAGGCCGTATTTGTAGTTTTCGTACATGATGTCGGCGCTGTCGCAGGTAGGACCGGCGATGACCACTTCTTCCATTTCGCCTTTCTTTTCAGTCCAGATCGGGAACTTGATGGCTTCGTCCATGGTTTCGATCAAACCAGAGAATTTGCCGACATCGGTGTATACCCAACGCTCAACAGCGGTGCGCGACTTGCGGGCGACCAGGACCACTTCACTGACCAGAATCCCGGCGTTGGCGATCAACGAACGGCCCGGCTCCAGAATGATTTCTGGCAGGTCGTCACCAAAGTCTTCTTTCAGGAAGCGGATGATTTCTTCGGCGTAAGTTTCCAGGCTGTTGGTACGGGTGATGTAGTTGGCCGGGAAGCCGCCACCCATGTTGATCAGTTTGAGCACGATGCCGTCTTCTTCTTTGAGGCGCTCGAAGATCACTTTGACTTTGGCGATGGCCGCGTCCCAGACGCTGATGTCGCGCTGCTGCGAACCCACGTGGAACGAAATACCGTAAGGCACCAGGCCCAGGTCGCGGGCCAGAATCAGCAGGTCCATGGCCATGTCGGTCTGGCAGCCGAACTTGCGCGACAGCGGCCAGTCAGCCGTGGTCGAGCCTTCAGTGAGGATGCGCACGTAGACTTTGGAACCCGGTGCGGCCTTGGCAATGTTGCGCAGGTCGGCTTCGGAGTCGGTCGAAAACAGGCGCACGCCTTTTTCGTAGAAGTAGCGGATGTCTTTGGATTTTTTGATGGTGTTGCCGTAGCTGATGCGATCCGCCGTCACGCCCTGGGCCATCACTTTGTCCAGCTCGTAAATCGAAGCGATGTCGAAGCTCGAGCCTTTGTCGCGCAACAGGTTGATGATTTCAACGGCCGGGTTGGCCTTGACCGCGTAGTACACCTTGGCGAATTCGAAACCTGCACGCAGGTCGTCGTAAGCCTGGCTGATCATGGCGGTGTCGATCACCACGAACGGGGTTTCTTGGGTGTCAGCGAACGCCTTCATTTTTTGGAAGGTTTCGCGCGCGAAATATTCTTCGACCTGAATCGACATACGTAGGGACTCCTAGTGGCAAACGTCATAAATCAATGGGTGCAAATGAACATCCTCCGTATCCCCACTTTGGTTCGCCTACTTCCCAAGGCATGTCCGCCGAAAGCTTGCTCTCTCGTCGTCAGTACTTGAGCCGGATGGATCGTTTCCAGCATGGATGTTCGGCGCGAACTTTAGGGCGTGACTGCGCTGAGATCAACTAAAAATGTCGCATTTTTATAAGCCTTCGTCGGGTCGCCAAAGTGAGCTATTTAAGTAACCGACCTTGATGACGGTGTGATGTTCCCACCGTGGCTTTTTTGCCCGTTGCCCAATAGGCGAAGCCCGCCATAGGGCGGGCTTCGGTAGTTGCACATTGAAGCGTGGCTTACCTGGGGGGAAGGATCGGGCCAGACCTCAAAATGCAGTACTCAGGGTCAACGACAGGCTGCGCGGATCACCATAAATGGCGCCTGCATAGAAGCCGTATCGGGTGTAGTAGGTTTTGTCGAAGAGGTTGTTGGCATTCAGGGTCACGGCCGTGTCATCGGTAAGGTCGTATTTGGCCATTGCGCTCCAGATGGCATAACCCGCCCAGGTCACGTCGGTAGGGCCGCGGCTCACACCGTTGGTGGGAATGCCTGCCGGGGTGGACGTGGCGCGAATGCTGGTTTGCGCGGTGACGCCGGTGCCCACGGTCAGGCGATCAAGTGCACCCGACAAGCGATAGGTGGTCGAGGCCTTGAACAAGTGCGACGGGTCACTTTGGCCGTCGGCGTTGAGACGGCGGAAGTGCAGGTAGGTGTAGCCACCGTAGACATTCCAGTTGGGCGTCAATGCGCCGGAGACTTCGAGGTCGATACCTTCGGTCTCTACGCCAGTGCCCGTGGTGTATGCCTGGTTACCGGTGGGCGTGGTATTGGCGCCATCGGTCACCGCCTTGTTTTCCTGGCGGGTCAGGAAGTAGGCCGCTTGCGCATTGACCTGGCCGTCGAACCATTCACCTTTAATACCGGTTTCGTAGCTCTGACCGCGAATCGGCTCGATCTTGTTGCCGTTGGCGTTTTCTTCGCTTTGCGGGCTGAAGATGTCGGTGTAGCTGGCGTACAGCGAGTAGGTGTCGTTGAGGTCATACACCGCGCCCAGGTAAGGCGTGACGATGCCGTTTTGCTGTTGATTGCTGCGCGCACCGTTAGTCGACAACGTGGTGCTGCTGTAATCGCTGATGCGCGCGCCGAGGATTACCGACAACGGGTCGGTAATGCTCAGGCGGGTGGCCGCATACATGCCTTGCAGGCGGGTGGTGGTTTTGGTGTGCAGGCCGGTTTTGTAGGCGTTGATCCGGTAGTCGCTGTCCACCCCGTTGTGCCAGTCGGTAATCGGGAAGCCGTTGTTGGCGCGGAACTGGCAGCCCAATGCGCTGGCGCTGGTGCGGTCATCGCTGACCATGTTGCAACGGTACTGCGGCGACCAGGCAACGGTGCGGCTGTCGTTATAGCCGAACATGGCCTGATGGGTACGGCCGAACAGGCTGAATGGGCCGGTTACATCGACTTGTGCCGATTGCTGGGTGGTGTCGGTGGAGCTGTGCAAACCATTGAGCACGGCGCCGGTGCCATCCTGGTTCCAGTAGCCGCCGAATGCGCCGCCGCCTTTGGAGTTAACCTTGGCCAGTCCACGGTGATTCAAGGCTTCAGTGGTGCTTTGCGAGGCTTTGACGTTGAGCGTCCAGTCATTGTCAAAACGATGCTCTAGCGAGCCGAACGCCGTACGCGTGGTGTATTCGCCAAAACTCCAGCTCGGCACCACGTTGGTGCTGCGCGGCAAGTGGGTTTTACTGCCATCGCCGTACCAGATCGGGATGTTCGCGCCCCAACCGCCGCCGACGTTCTTGTAGTACTCGTATTGATAGCCGGCGCCCAGGGTTGTGGCGTCGGTCAGGTCAAATTCAAAGTTGGCCAGCGCGGCCCGCGAACGGTCGGACTGATGGTCGCGGAAAGAGTTGGAGTCTTCTTGGGTCATGACCAGGCGCGAGCGCAAGCGGCCATCTTCTGACAAGGGCACGTTGAGGTCAGCGCCCAGGCGCCGTTTGTCCCAGCTGCCATAGGTGGCGTAAGCACGGCCGCCAAACTCGAAACCGGGGCGTTTGCGCATCAGGTTGACGGTGGCCGACGGATCGCCGGTGCCGCCCAGCAGGCCATTGGCGCCGCGAACGATGTCGATACGTTCGTACATGTCCATGTTCAGCGAGTTGCCGGCGCCGCTGAAGTCCGAGCCGCCCGGGAACTGCAGGCCGTCGGTTTTCCAGTTGGTAATCGGATAGCCGCGTGCCCGGTACTCGGTGCGCCCGCCCACTTCCGACTTGCTCATGGTGATGCCGGGTGCACTGTCCAGCGCTTGCTCGATATTGGTGATCTGGCGGTCGGCCATTTGTTCCTGGGTGATGGTGGTGACCGACTGCGGCGTCTGGCGCGGGGTGAGTTTCATGCCCGTCGAGCTGGTGGTGCTCTTGACGGTGTAACCCAGTTGGCCGCTGCTTTCATCGGCGGTGGGCTGGGTGCCCTGGACATTCAGGGTGTCGAGTTCCAGCGACGCGGCGCCAACCTGTTGGCTGGCCATGCCGAGCATTGCACTGATGCCCATGGCGACCATGATTGCGACAGGGCTGCGGGGTGCTGAAAGGCGAGAAGGGGTGCTTAACATCAATGGTCGTGCTGAGAGGTCCGTCATCATGCCCTGCGTTGTCATTGGTAATACTTCGTATTTGCAGATAATGTTTGGTAGCATTTTAGGCATCGCGCCGTCAGGCACTATTACGGATATGTCTGGATGTGTAATGGAATGTAATGAACGGTACATTTTGCCTACCCCCAAACCGCTTCCAGACGCCAAGACGCTGCTGGTGGTGGATGACGATGATGAAATTCGCGAGTTGTTGTGCGACTACCTGAGTGAGAACGGCGATCAGGTGCTGGCCGCCGCCGATGGCCTGGAGATGTGGGCGCACCTTGAGCGCCAGGCTGTCGATTTGGTGGTGCTGGACGTCATGCTTCCGGGCGAAGACGGCCTCAGCCTGTGCCGCCAGTTGCAGTCGCGCCCCGGCCTGAGCGTGATCATGCTGTCGGCCAAAGGCTCAGCGCTGGATCGCATCATTGGCCTGGAGGTGGGCGCCGATGATTACTTGACCAAGCCTTTCGAGCCCCGTGAGCTGGTGGCCAGAATCAAGGCGGTGATGCGCCGGCAAATACGGGCCGAGCCCGTCGTGGATCGCCCGGTCACCACCCAGCGCGAGTTCGCCGGTTATCGTCTCGATGATGTAAAGCGCCTGCTGCACACCCCGGATGGACAGGCCCTGACCTTGCCGCGCTCCGATTTCAGGGTGTTGCGTGATTTGCTCCAGGCCCGTGAGCAGGTGCTGTCCCGCGATCAATTAACGCTGAGTGCAATGGGCCGTGAATACGCGCCCGACGATCGCTCGATCGACATGTGCATCAGCCGCCTGCGCCAGCATTTCAAGGACGGGCCCGTGCAGATCGTGACCGTGCGCAATGAAGGCTACCTGTTGAGCGTCTCCAGCCCTGAAGCGGCGGTTTAGCCCGGTGCGCGACCTGCTGTTGAAGGGGTTGAGGCGCCTGTGGCCGAAAACCTTGTTTGGCCAACTGACGCTGATTCTGGTCAGCGGCACGCTGGCCATTCAATTGTTGTCGAGCAGCATCTGGTTCGACGTGCGTTATGCACAGGTGCTCGAAGCCCCGGTCCGGTTAATGGCCAGCCGCACCGCACCACTGATTGACCAGCCCGGTTGTTTGCCGGGGCAGCCGCAGACAGCCCCGGCCAATTACACGGTCACGTGCCTGGCCGCGAAACCCGATAGCCAACCTGAGAACGACCGTGCTGCCCGACGCACAGCGCTGCTGTTGAAGCAGGCGCTGGCGTATGAATTGGGGCAAGAGCCCACGGTTGAAATGATCGAGGTCGACCTCACCGATGCCGAGGGCCAGCCGCTGGTCTGGCGTAGCCTGTTTGGCCTGCAAACGGCCACGGCGCACATCGACTTCGCGGTGCCGCTGGCCGACGGTCATTGGTTGAGTATCGAGGGGCACGAGTTGCAGGGCTGGAGCGGCGAGTCGGCGTGGGCGTTGATTGCCGACTACATTCTGCGGGTCTATGTGGTGCGCATTATCGGCGTGATCGGGATGTGCTGGCTGGCGGTGCGGCTGTGCCTGCGTCCGCTTAAACGGCTGAGTGATGCCGCCAATGCGCTGGGCGATAACCTGGATCAGAAGCCGTTGGCGGTTGAGGGGCCGCTGGAGGTTCGCCAGGCCGCCCAGACCTTTAACGCCATGCAAAAACAGATTGTCGCGATGGTCAATGACCAGAGCTTTTTTCTTGCGGCGGTGTCTCACGACCTGCGCACGCCATTAACCCGCATGCGCTTGCGCATCGAGCGGTTGAGTGATGTTGATCAGCGTGAGCGCTTGAAGCAGAACATCTACCAGATGGACAAGATGATTACCCAGGTACTCGTCTATTTGCAGAGCGCCAACCAGCACACGTGCCAGTTCATTGATGTCGACAGTGTTTTGCGCAACCTGTGCGCAGAGTTGTCGACCCCCGCCGAGCCGTTGCCCATCTGCGGCCGGGGCGGGATGATCTACGCCAACGGCGTGCTGTTGCACCGTTGCTTGCAGAACTTGCTGGTAAACGCACAAGCCTATGCCCGCGACATCACCCTTGAGGTCGAGCGCTCGTCTAACGGCGTGACGTTGCGCATCAACGATCGCGGGCCGGGCATCGCGCCAGCGGTGTTGCAGTCGATCACCGACCCGTTCGTGCGCGCCGATCACTCGCGCAACGATCAGTCCGGTGGTTTTGGTTTGGGCCTGAGTATCGCCAAGCGCATTGCTGTCAGCCACAAGGGCAGCCTGACGCTGAGCAATCGTGAAGGGGGCGGTTTAAGCGCCTGTGTGTTCTTGCCCGCTCAGTGAGGGCGGTGCGATGTTTCACACTTCATGAACCGAGCCGCCACGGTTTGGCCCTTGCAGCAAAATTTGAGGGCCCTAGCATGGGCTGACCATTAGAAGGAGCAGCCTCATGTTCGCGGGATTTCAAACAGCTCAGCGCCAGGTCAATGGCGTTCACATTGCCTACCGTATCGGCGGCAGCGGGCCGGGGTTGTTGTTGATCCATGGTCACCCGCAAACGCATGTCATCTGGCACAAAGTCGCTGAGCAATTGGCGGAGCACTTCACAGTGGTCGCGGCCGACTTGCGCGGTTACGGCGACAGCGAAAAGCCCGCAGCAGTGGCCGATCACAGCAACTACAGCAAGCGTGAAATGGCCCGCGATTCGCTGGCGTTGATGCACAGCCTGGGGTTTGAGCAGTTCTCGGTACTGGCCCATGATCGCGGTGCCCGTGTGGCCCATCGTCTGGCGCTGGATCACCCGCAGGCCGTCAGCCGTTTGGTGATGCTCGACATCGCGCCGACGCTGGCAATGTATGCGCAGACCGACGAAGCCTTTGCCCGGGCTTACTGGCACTGGTTCTTTTTGATTCGCCCGGCACCGCTGCCGGAGCGCCTGATCGAAGCCGACCCCGAGCAGTACCTGTTGAGCGTGATGGGCAGTCGCAGCGCCGGCTTGCAGCCGTTTACGGCGCCTGCGCTGGCCGAATACGTGCGCTGCATTCAATTGCCGGGTACGGCGCGGGGGATCTGCGAGGACTACCGCGCCAGCGCCAGCATTGACCTTGAGCATGACCGCGAAGACATCGACGCCGGTCGCCACCTGAACCTGCCAGTGTTGGTGCTGTGGGGCGCGCAAGGGACGGTCGGGCGCTGTTTCGACCCGCTGGCCGAATGGCAGAAAGTCGCAACCGATGTGCGTGGCCAGGCGTTACCGTGCGGGCACTACATTGGCGAGGAAGTCCCCCAATTGCTGCTTGAGCACGTGCTGCCTTTTTTGCGCTGAGCTATTCTCTGCATTCTTGTCGCCACGCGTTCATGACCATGCCGCCCAAAAAAGACACTGCGCCGTTGCCTGAAGACCTGCGGGTGTTCCTTACGGTTGTGCGCAAGGGTGGCTTTGCTGCGGCGGCAGAAGAGCTGGGATTGTCCCCGGCCTATGTCAGCAAACGTATCCAGATCCTTGAAACCACCCTTGGCAGCCGCTTGCTGCACCGCACCAGTCGACGTGTCGCCCTGACCGACGACGGTGAGCGGGTGCAGCGCTGGGCGGTGCGCATCCTTGATGATGTTCAGCAATTGCAGGACGAACTGTCCGATGCGCATACCGCGCCCCGTGGCCGTTTGCACCTGTGCAGCAGCTTTGGCTTTGGTCGCAACCATGTCGCGCCGGCCATTTCGTTACTGGCCGAGCAGTACCCGGAACTGGAAATCCGCCTCGATGTGTTTGATCGCGTGGTGGACATTGTGCATGAAGGGTTCGACCTGGAAATCCATGTGGGCGATGACATTGCCGGTCAACACATCGGCCGTCGTCTGGTCACCAACAACCGCGTACTGTGCGCCTCGCCCGACTACCTCAAGCGCCGGGGCGTGCCTGAGTCGCTGCAAGATTTGCAGCAGCACGATTGCCTTGTGCTAAAAGAGCGCGACAACGCATTTGGTATCTGGCAACTGCAAGGCCCGGAAGGTGAAGCCAGCGTGAGGGTCAGCGGGCCGCTGTCTTCCAACAGCGGCGAAATCGTTTTGCAGTGGGCACTGGATGGGCGCGGTGTGTTGCTGCGCTCGATGTGGGATGTAAAGCCGCTGCTGGACCAAGGGCGTCTGGTGCAGGTGCTGGCCGACTACCGGCAAAGCGCTGACGTATGGGCGGTGTACCCGACGCGGCTGGCCAACTCCGGCAAATTGCGGGTGTGTGTGGAGTTTTTGCAGGCATACCTGCGACAACTCTCCACCTCGTAGGAGCGAGCTTGTCTCGCGATCTTTTGATCTTTAAAAGATCGCGAGACAAGCTCGCTCCTACAGGGGGCTGGGGTGAGGGCGCTTTTCAGCGCAACCAGGGATTAGCCTGCAAATGCCGCTGCTCAAATTCGCGAATCTGTGTACTGCGCTGCAAGGTGCTGCCTATCGCATCCAGCCCCTTTAACAGCGCGGTTTTACGCAGGTCGTCGATCTTGAATTCAATCACTGAACCCTCCGCCAGGCGGATGCTTTGCGTGATCAGGTCTATCGTGATTTCAGCCGTTTGGGGCTGGCTGATGAGTCGGCCCAGCGCCTGCACCAATACGTCTTCCAGGGTGATCACCAGCACGCCGTTACGCTGGCAGTTGTCATAGAAAATCCCGGCGAAACTGCTGCCAATCAGTGCGCGGATACCCAACTGTTTCAAGCCCCAGACCGCATGCTCGCGGCTGGAACCACAGCCGAAGTTCGGCCCGGTGACCAGAAAACGTGCGTCTTGCCACGCGGGCTGGTTGAGGATGAACTCAGGGTTTGGCTCGCCCGAGGGCAGAAAGCGCAGATCGAAAAACACGCCGCGGTCCAGCCCGTTGCGATCAATACCTTTAAGAAACTGCTTGGGCATGATCACGTCGGTGTCGATATTGGCGGCGAGCAGGGGCGCGGCCTTGCCGCTGACGGTGGTGAACGGTTGCATGCTCAGAGTCTCCCGGCAAGTTGGCGAACGTCAGTGAGGTGGCCGGTAATGGCGGCCGCCGCGACCATGGCCGGGCTCATCAGGTGGGTGCGTGCCCCGGCGCCCTGGCGGCCTTCGAAGTTGCGGTTGGTGCTGGAGGCGCAGCGGTCGCCGGGGGCGAGCACGTCATCGTTCATGGCCAGGCACATCGAGCAGCCAGACTGGCGCCACTCAAATCCAGCCTCGATAAAGATCGCCGCCAAGCCTTCCGCTTCTGCCTGATCGCGTACTTGGGTGGAGCCAGGAACAATCATGGCGCGTACATGGGCTGCGACCTTGTGGCCGCGCACCACGTGGGCCGCGTCGCGTAAATCTTCAATCCGGGCGTTGGTGCAGGAACCGATAAAGGCGTGGCTGATGACCACCTCGTTCAGCGCCATGCCGGGCTCCAGGCCCATGTAGCTCAAGGCGCGACGCATGTCCTGGCGCAAAATCAGATCGCTGACGCCCTGCGGGTCAGGCACGGTGCTGCCAATGGTGGCGGCCTGGTCGGGGCTGGTGCCCCAGGTGACCATGGGCTGCAACTCAGTGGCGTCCAGGTGCACTTCTTGATCGAACTGTGCGCCGGGGTCGCTGTACAGCAAGCGCCAGCGGGCCACGGCGCGTTCCCATTGTTCGCCTTGCGGGGCACGCGGCTTGAGTTGCAGGTAGGTGAACACTTTGTCATCGGGGGCCATAAAGGCGCCGCGAGCACCGGCTTCGACGGCCATGTTGCAGATGGTCATGCGCGCTTCGACGCTCAGCGCCTCAATGGTCGAACCGGCAAACTCAATGGCATAACCGCTGGCGCCGGAGGCACCGATCTTGCCAATCAGGGCCATGATCACGTCTTTGGAGGTCAGCCCTGTACCCAGTTCGCCCTCAACAGTGACACGCATGCTTTTCAGGCGTTTATACACCAGGGTCTGGGTGGCCAGCAGGTGCTCGATTTCCGAGGTGCCGATGCCGAATCCAAACGCCCCCAATGCGCCGTAGGTGGTGGTGTGGCTGTCACCGGCGGCGATCACCATGCCGGGCAAGATAAACCCTTGTTCCGGGGCGATGACGTGTTCGATGCCCTGGCGCTTGTCGAGCACATCAAACAGCTCGATGGCGAACTTTTCGCAGTTCTGTTGCAGGTACGACACCTGCAACGCGCCGCCGGCATCGGCCATGGCGGCAACGCGCAACGGCGCGGTCGGGTTCACATGGTCAACCACCGCCAGTGCGGTTTGCGGGCGCCACACATCACGCCCGGCCTCGCGCAAACCGCTGAAGGCTTGCGGGCTGGTGTATTCGTTAATGACCTGACGGTCGATGTAGAGCAAAACATGCCCTTGGTCATCGAGCGCGCACACGGTGTGCGCATCGATGTGCTTGTCATAGAGGGTTTTGGCGTGGGTCATGGGGCAGGCTCGCAGCGAAAGGCATGCGAGCCATCATAAGGACGGGCAGTGCACCATCAATGGCCAGGCAGTGATGGCTCAGATCATGATTCGTGTTGGATGCAAAAAATTGTTGTGGCGCGTGAGCTGTTTTGAAACGGCTAGGGGCTAATTGATTTTTGTGTCACTTCAACCAACTCCTCACCGTCCTTTAGTGCAGCGTCTGGAGCGCTGACAGAACTGCAAAGGCAGATAAGTTAAAATCATATTCACTTTAATTATAGATAACTGTCAGTTCTTACAGGTGTTTGTATTGGTTAAAGCCGCCAAGCTGTCGCAAGTTGTTCTTCGCGCCATTTAGCGTGTTTGCATTTAATCACCTTAAGGTACTGATAATGACAAGATTATTACTGGTAGTTTTAACAGTTTTATTAACAGCGTGCGCCAGCCATGAAGGTGTTAAAACGTCGACGCCTGCTGGGGCATACCAACACTTGAATCGTTTAGGTGAAGAAACCGCAGCGGCATTGACCGAACGTTACAACAACCCGGTCAGTGCATGTCGGCCGCACAATCCCTCCGCCGCATTTGAATGTTCAGGTGTCATCATCAGGGGGACGTCGCCTTCGACCCAGTATCATGCCTGGAACCCCAATCCCAGTGGTAACGAGGTATCGTTCTCGTATTTGCGCAAAGACACAAAGTTTACAAATTTCTACCTGTATAAGAATGGGTTTATCTTATATCCGCGCCTGCTTGCACCTGAAGGTAAAGTCAGTGTGTCCATTTTGTGTTTCTTTCCCCGGGATGGGGCGACGAATGCAAGGGAGGATCAGGGATGCGGTCAAAGTCCAAATCGGCCAACCAGCCGGGAGTGCCAGGTACAAGGTATTAATACGGCTGAACGATGGGTCGAACATTACAATCAATATGGCAGTTATGGCGAAATGTGCGGTTTTAATGTGCGTGAAGCATTAGGTGAAAATGCAACGATTGCGTTTACCGAAGGGCTTAAAGCTCAGCGTTTGGTATTCAACCCTCAACTCTCTAGTCACAATGAGCTGAGAGTCGCCAAGTGGGATCAGGACATAGGTGATGTATTACCACTTCAAGCGTTCTTTTATCTGGACAGTTCAGGCAAGGCTGGCGCGCAATATGACCAACAGGATTTTTTGAAGGAGACGGGCATTCTGGTTCCGATCATTCTCATTAGCTTGCCGGCCAATGACGCGGATCCAGCGACTTTCCGATTTATTCCCGAAGACCAAGCGCCGAGCCTGCACACCCAACGGTGAGTTTATGGCCCGGGTCATGGGTCAGGCTCGCAGCGAAAGGCATGCGAGCCATCATCAGGACGGGCCATGCACCTTCAATGGCCCGGTACTCAGCCTAGAAAACCTGCCAGGACACCGTGCTTGTCATGGCGACCCGCACATACGATGCGCCTCTTGGGCGAGAGCGCCATACCTTGCTTTGATGAGGTATGGACGAACGTACCGGTGGATGCCAGACCCTTCTGGCCAAAGCTGTTGTCCGGGGTACCGTCTGACAGATAGCGGCCAATCATCCCCTGCGGCGCAGGATCTGACGCGGCTCTATAGCCCGCGATGACCAACTTTGCATCGGGCTGGCAAACGATCTGATGACACTGAAGAGGGGATATTGCCGGGAAAGTGATAATCACGGGTTTTGCCTGATTGAACGCTGTATCCAGCTGCCCCTTGAAGGTTATCCCGACCATCATGCCGTGACTGATATTCGGGTCAGTCCTCAAACTTGTGCTACCGATACTGACCAGGCCGGTGGGTGTTTCGACAAGACTGAACTGCAAGTACGTTTTGTCTTCATACGCCAGTGTGAGAACGCCTTGGTCTGCAAAATCGGGCACCAAAACGCCCTGGCTATCAAAGCAGGCAATAAACACATCGTTATTCAGTACGCTGCTGAAAACAACGAGGCGACCGTTCTTCAGCATCAGCACGCCTCCGGGCGATGTCGATTGTCCATGATGTTGAAATTTACGCACGCCGCGTTCGGCAAAGCGCTCATCCAGTGTGCCGTTAGGCATTAACTTTGTTATGTAAGTTGTCCAGAGGCCATTTAAACTTTTGCCATACACCATGAAGATACTTTTGTCTGGAGAAACACAGGCAGAGTTGAACATATAGGATTCATTTTCAAGCGGCTCAGGTACTGCAAAGACCCCTTGTTCAGCAAATGTCTTGTCAACAGCACCATCCTTCTTCACACAGATCAGTGCAGGCACTGGTTTGACGGAATTTATCAAAAAGTGCCCCCATAACAGCGTGCGATTATCAGACATCAACGCGAGCCCGGAGGCTACGTTACGGTGGCCTTGCTTAAACACGCACTCAACCAGGCCTTCGACACCAAATGTGCGATCCATCGCGCCATCGTTTGTCAGGCGCGCAATGCCCATGACAGTACTGTTGTCTGGAGTATTTGCTGCCCATGTCGCCAGAAACCTGTTGTCCGGTGTGGCCACCACGCAACTTGAAGTGCCGGTTGTCAGGTGCGAGGAATTAATAACGGCAATGCCTTCTTTGCCAAAGTGTGTATCCGCAGCGCCAGAATTATCGGCTTTAATTAGAGATGAAATACTCATGATGTTTTGCCCCTCTCAACGCATTGTTTATTTTAGTGTGATGGTCTTGTTGTGTGCGCGTTCGAGTTAATAGGGTTTTAAAATAATTACTACTGTTAGAAATAACAGTTTTGATATTGATTTATTATGGTCGGCTTAGTTTTAATAGCGACGATGTCAAATAACGCTGAAACGTCGAGCTGGTTGTAGCCGCTAACGCGCAACGAGGCTGTGATGCGGGTCGCAGGACCGCCCCCCACAGTGCTGTGGCAGCGCTGTGAGGGGGGACAAATGGCAGGGGTTAAGCGGAGGCTATTTCAGCCGGTGAAACGATGCTGGTTTTGGCCCCGCGTGAACGGCCCGAGCTCAGGTAGGCGGCGATCGATTCCTGGGTCACTTCACCGAGGAACACACGCTCGGCATCCATCACCGGCAACCATGAGCGGTTGAACTCGTACATGCGCGACAGCAGGATGCGCAAGTGTTCGTCGTAGGCCGCGGTGGCGTTGAATTCACGCAGGAATTGGCCGCAGGTGCCGGTCTGACGGTGCAGGTCGCGACGACGGACATAACCCAGTGCCTTGTTGTCGGCGTCGGTGACGACGACATAGCGGCGGTCGAGTTCGTCCATCAGGTCCAGTGCTTCGGCCACTGGCGTTTCCGGGCTCACCGACGGTGCGTTGTCAGCCGCATCTTCGGCCTTGACCAGCAGCAAGCGCTTGAGCGTGCTGTCCTGGCCGACAAAGTTGCTGACAAAGTCGTCGGCCGGGTGCGCGAGCAGGGTGTCCGGGTGGTCCATCTGCAGCAGCTTGCCGCCTCGGAAGATGGCGATCTTGTCGCCCAGCTTGATGGCTTCGTCGATGTCGTGGCTGACCATGATCACGGTCTTGTTCAGCGCGCGCTGCATCTCGAAGAATTCGTTCTGGATCATTTCGCGGTTGATCGGGTCGACCGCACCGAACGGCTCGTCCATCAACAGCAGCGGTGCGTCGGCCGCGAGGGCGCGGATCACGCCGATACGCTGTTGCTGACCACCCGACAGTTCACGCGGGTAGCGGTGCAGGTACTGCTTGGGTTCCAGCTTGATCATGCTCATCAGTTCGCGGGCACGGTCATGGCACTTTTGTTTGTCCCAGCCCAGCAGGCGCGGCACCACGGTGATGTTTTCTTCGATGGTCATGTTCGGGAACAGACCGATCTGCTGAATCACGTAACCAATGTTGCGGCGCAGCGTCACTGCGTCGAGGTCGGTGGTGTCTTCGCCGTTGATCAAAATCTTGCCGGAGGTCGGTTTGATCAGGCGGTTGATCATTTTCAACGTGGTGCTTTTGCCGCAACCCGATGGGCCGAGGAATACGCAGATTTCGCCTTCGTTGACGGTCAGGCTTACCGAGTCCACGGCCTTAACGTCTTTGCCGTTGCTTTGGAAGGTCTTGCTGAGGTTTTGAAGTTCGATCATTTCAGTAATCCTTTTGGAGTCAACGAGCGTTGCAGCCATTGCAGAAGCAGGTCAGCGACGATGGCCAGAACACTGACCAGGACCGCGCCGACGATCAGCATCGACATGTCGCTGCGGCTGATTGCAGCCAGAATAAGTACACCCAGACCGCCAGCACCGATGGTGGCGGCGATGGTCATGACACCGATGTTCATCACCACGGCGGTGCGCACACCGGCCAGAATCACCGGCACAGCGATGGGCAGTTCAACCATGCGCAGGCGCTGGCCGAAGGTCATGCCGATGCCGCGTGCGGCTTCACGAATACCTGGCTCAACGCCGGTGAGGGCGAGGTAGGTGTTGCGCATGATCGGCAGCAGCGAATACAGGAACACGGCGGTAATGGCGGGCATCGGGCCCAGGCCCTGGCCGAATTTCGAGTAAAACGGCAGCAACAGACCAAACAGCGCAATCGACGGAATGGTCAGCATCACCGTGGCGCTGGCTTGCATGGGGCCTGCCAGCGACGGGAAGCGGGTCATCAGCACGCCCAAGGGCACGCCGACCACAATGGCCAGGGTGACGGCAATACCGACCAGAGTGATGTGCTGCCATGTCAGGTGTGCGACCAGTGACCAGTCCATGTGGGAAAAGGCGTTTAGAAATTCCATGTCTTCTCCTCAGTTGAGTGGATGTTGGCGCAGAAAGTCTGCGGCGACTTTGGACGGGCTTTCGTGGTCAACGTCGACCCGGGCGTTGAGCTGGCGCATGGTTTCGTCGTCCAGCAGATCAGCCAGCGGCTTGAGTTGCGCTTCGAGCTCCGGGTGCGCGTCGAGGAAGGCTTTACGCACCACCGGCGCGGCGGTGTAGTCCGGGAAGTAATGCAGGTCGTCGTCGAGCAACTTGAGGTTGAATGCGCTCAAGCGACCGTCAGTGGTGTACACCAGCCCTGCAAACACCTGGCCGTTTTTAAGGGCGGTGTAGACCAGGCCTGCGTCCATCTGGCGAATGTTTTTGCGCGTCAGGTCCATGTCGTACAGCTTGACCATGCCTTGCAAACCGTCGGAGCGGTTGGCGAACTCGGTATCGAGTGCCACCAGGGCGTTTTTGTTTTCCGGGTCACGCAGCGCTTTGTCCAGATCGCTGATGGTGTTGATGTCCGGGAACTTTTCAGCCACGTTTTGTGGCAACGCCAGCGCATAGGTGTTGCTGAACTTGGACGGGTGCAGCCAGATCAGGCCCTTTTTCGCATCGACTTCTTTCACGCGGTCGTAGGCGTGATCTTTGTCGAGCTTCTCGGTGATGTGGTTGTAGGCCACCAGCGACACACCGGTGTATTCCCACACCATGTCCAGTTGCCCGGTTTCATGGGCGCTGCGTGCCAGGCTGCTGCCCAGACCGCCGGTTACCTGGGCGTTATAGCCCTTGCTGTTGAGGTACTGGGCGGTGATTTCTGCGAGCAGGGTTTGCTCGGTAAACACCCGCGCACCAATACGGATGGTGGGTTTTTCTGCGGCCTGAACAATTCCTGCGAACAGCAGGATGCAGCCTAATATCAAGCTAATTTTCTTCATGATTATTCCTTTCCTCAGCCCGACCTATGAAGGTCGCAGACCGCGTTCCAACCAGCGGCGGCTGATGAGTATCACCAGGCCGTCGAGCAGCAATGCCAACAGCGCGGTACACGCTGCGCCAAGGATCAATTGCGGCTGATTGTTGAGGGCAATGCCAGGGAAAATCAGACTGCCCAGGCTGTTGGCGCCAATCAGGAAGGCCAGCGGCGCAGTACCGACGTTAATCGCCAGTGCAACCCGCACGCCGCCCATGATGATGGGCACGGCATTGGGCAATTCGACGCGCCACAGCACTTGGCGCGGGGTCATGCCGATACCGACAGCGGCTTCTTTGAGTGAGGCAGGAACGTTTTTCAGGCCTTCGTAGGTGTTGCGCACAATGGGCAGCAACGAGGCGAGAAACAGCGCGAAGATAGCAGGCCCACTGCCGATCCCCAGAAAACCCAGGGCAATGGCCAGTACTGCAAGCGGTGGAACGGTGTTACCGATGTTGAAGACCTGCATGAAACGTTCGGCATGCCCGACCATGTTCGGTCGGCTTAACGCAATGCCAGCGGGTATCCCTACAAGGAGGGCGATAAACATTGAAGCGAGTACGAGGTACAGGTGGGCTTGCAGGTAGAACAACAGATCATCTTGATAGTGTTCGATAGTGCTTATGCCGATCCAGTGGACCAACAGGGCCAGGACCGCGATCACAACCGCGCATCCTATAAGCCCTTTACCATAGCGATTAGCCATAGGCGGACTCCTTTTTTTTCAGTCGGCGGACACATTCCCGTGTGGCAAGGCCATTTATGGCTGCCGGCAATGCGTTCGCGAAGAGCAACAGGTGGGGCGAAATACACCCCAATTGCCTGTCATTAGCGCAGCCTCGTCAGACTAACTTGCTGATAATTCAGCCCCTGACACGTTGTCGTATCAAAGGAATGGACGCCTCCACTGTTTAAAAGGTTCACATTTTTTACGGCACATTGCCACCCTTGTCCGACGAGCAAGGGCGCGAACGGTGGCTGCACGGCCCTGATTTGAGCTATAATCCGCGCCCTTTTTTGAATCAATCGTCAGGCGATTTCCCATGACCCATCAGGCCGCCGAAGTCGCGAAACGCCGCACTTTCGCCATTATTTCCCACCCCGATGCGGGTAAAACCACCATCACCGAGAAGCTCTTGCTGATGGGCAAGGCGATTGCGGTCGCCGGTACGGTGAAATCGCGAAAGTCCGACCGCCATGCCACCTCCGACTGGATGGAAATGGAAAAGCAACGGGGTATTTCGATTACCACGTCGGTCATGCAGTTCCCGTATCGCGACCACATGATCAACCTGCTCGACACCCCGGGCCACGAAGACTTCTCGGAAGACACCTACCGCACATTGACGGCGGTCGACTCGGCGCTGATGGTGCTCGATGGCGGTAAAGGTGTTGAGCCGCGGACCATCGCCCTGATGGACGTTTGCCGCCTGCGTGACACGCCGATCGTCAGCTTTATCAATAAACTCGACCGTGACATTCGTGACCCGATCGAATTGCTCGACGAGATCGAAGCCGTCCTGAAAATCAAGGCAGCGCCGATCACCTGGCCGATTGGTTGCTACCGCGACTTCAAGGGTGTTTACCACCTGGCAGACGACTACATCATCGTCTACACCGCCGGGCACGGTCATGAACGTACCGAAACCAAAATCATCGAAAAGCTCGACTCCGACGAAGCCCGCGCCCATTTGGGTGACGAGTACGATCGTTTTGTCGAACAGCTTGAGCTGGTGCAGGGCGCCTGCCACGAGTTCAACCAGCAGGAGTTCCTCGACGGGCAACTGACCCCGGTGTTCTTCGGTACGGCGTTGGGCAACTTCGGTGTCGACCACGTGCTGGACGCGGTGGTTGACTGGGCACCGATGCCGCTGGCCCGTGTGGCCAACGAGCGTGTGGTTGAGCCGGTTGAAGAAAAATTCAGCGGCTTCGTGTTCAAGATCCAGGCGAACATGGACCCTAAACACCGCGACCGTATCGCCTTTATGCGCATTTGCTCGGGCAAGTACGAAAAGGGCATGAAGATGCGCCACGCGCGTACTGGCAAAGACGTGCGCATCGGCGATGCGCTGACGTTCTTCTCCTCCGAGCGTGAACAGCTCGAAGAAGCCTACGCGGGCGACATCATCGGTTTGCACAACCACGGCACCATCCAGATCGGTGACACCTTCACCGAGGGTGAAAACCTTAGTTTCACCGGTATCCCGCACTTCGCCCCGGAACTGTTCCGTCGCGTGCGTCTGCGCGATCCGCTCAAGTCCAAGCAGTTGCGCCAAGGCTTGCAGCAACTGGCCGAAGAAGGCGCCACCCAGGTGTTCTTCCCGGAGCGCAGTAACGACATCATTCTGGGCGCCGTCGGTGTGCTGCAGTTCGACGTGGTCGCGAGCCGCCTGAAAGAAGAATACAAAGTGGAATGCTCCTACGAGCCAATCACTGTGTACTCCGCGCGCTGGATCGACAGCAGCGATAAAAAGAAGATGGAAGAGTTCAGCAACAAGGCCGTTGAAAACCTGGCCGTCGATGGCGGCGGACACCTGACTTACCTGGCCCCGACCCGCGTCAACCTGGCGTTGATGGAAGAGCGTTGGCCAGAAATCAGCTTCCGCGCAACGCGTGAGCACCACTAAGCGCTCCGGCGTTTACGGGTTAAAAAAGCGAAGCCTTCGGGCTTCGCTTTTTTTATGCCTGGCTATTCCAAACAGGTCTATCGCCCGCTTTAAGTGGTGTTGGTGTTGCTGACGGCCAGGGCGGCAGCTCTGGCAATGACAGCAGCGATGCCGACGATGGCGACAGCCAGACATAAACCCTGACTGGTCACTTAACTCTGTGGGAGCGGGCTTGCTCGCGATAGTCGTTAACGATGACGCGTTTTGCCGAATAAATGAGGCGCTCTAAAGGCCATCGCGAGCAAGCCCGCTCCCACTCTTATTAAGTGAACTGCATTGGCGCCTACAGCCAGGGTTTTGCGCTATGCCTGCAAAAACAGCTCCGCGTGATGGCAAGCCACTTGCCGGTTATCCAGCACACGCAATGACGGCTCATGAGTGCTGCAAAACTCGGTCGCGTACGCGCAGCGCTTGTGGAAGGCGCAACCAGAGGGCGGGTTGAGCGGGTTGGGCAGTTCTCCGGTGATTTTGATTTTCGGCTTGAGCGGGTCCGGGTGGATGGTCGGGGTCGCCGACAATAGCGCCTGGGTGTAAGGGTGCAGCGGCCGGGTGTAGATTTCTTCTTTGGGGCCCATTTCTACCGGGCGGCCCAGGTACATCACCAGCACTTCATCGGCCACATGCCGCACCACCGCCAAGTTGTGCGAGATGAAGACGTAAGCGGTGTTGAACTCTTGTTGCAAGTCCATGAACAGGTTGAGCACCTGCGCCTGAATCGACACATCGAGCGCCGAGGTCGGCTCATCGGCCACCAACACTTTGGGTTGCAGCATCATGGCCCGAGCCAGGGCGATGCGCTGGCGCTGGCCACCCGAGAACATGTGCGGGTAGCGGTGGTAATGCTCAGGGCGCAAGCCGACCTGTTTCATCATGGCCTGGACTTTCTCACGGCGTTCGCTGGCGCTCAGGGCGGTGTTGATCAGCAGCGGCTCGGCCAGTTGGTCACCGACCTTTTGCCGTGGGTTGAGTGAGGCGTAGGGGCTTTGGAAGACCATCTGCACGTCTTTGCGCAGTTGCTTGCGTTCGGCCTTGTTGGCGCCTGCAACTTCTTGCCCGGCTATTTTCAATGAGCCCGAAGAGGGTTCTTCGATCAGGGTCAGGGCGCGGGCGAGGGTTGATTTACCGCAGCCGGATTCACCGACCACGGCCAGGGTTTTGCCGGCTTCAAGTTCAAAAGACACACCGTTGAGCGCACGGACCACGGCATGGCCTTTGAACAGGCCGCGGGACACTTCGTAATGGCGGGTCAGATCACGGGCAGTCAGAACAACAGTCATTACGCCACCTCCTGGTTCAAGGGGAAGAAGCAGCGCACCTGGCTGTGAGCTTTGGGTTCAAGGGCCGGGCGTTGCTGGCGGCAGGTGTCTTGCACGTACGGGCAGCGCGGGGACAGCAAGCAGCCCTGCGGGCGGTCGTAACGGCCGGGGACGATGCCGGGCAAGGTCGCCAACCGCGCAGCGCCCATGCTGTGTTCCGGGATGGCCGCCAGCAATGCTTCGCTGTACGGGTGCGCCGGGACGTCAAACAGCCCCGGCACGTTGCCGACTTCGACCGCTTGGCCTGCGTACATCACGCACACGCGCTGTGCGGTTTCAGCGACAACGGCGAGGTCGTGGGTAATCAGCACCAGGGCCATGTCCTGCTCGCGTTGCAGGTTGAGCAGCAAGTCCATGATCTGCGCCTGAATGGTCACGTCGAGCGCGGTGGTCGGTTCGTCAGCGATCAGCAGTTTGGGTTCGGCGGCGATGGCCATGGCGATCGCAACGCGCTGGCTCATGCCCCCCGACAACTGGTGTGGATAAGCCTGCATGCGGCTGGCCGCAGCCGGGATCTCGACTTTTTCGAGCAGTTCGATGGCGCGTTTGCGGGCGTCTTTTTTCGACATCTTGAGGTGCAGGCGCAGCACTTCTTCAATCTGGAAACCCACGGTGTAACTGGGGTTCAAGGCGGTCATCGGGTCTTGAAAGACCATCGCCATGTCTTTGCCGACCACTTGCCGGCGTTGACGCGGGCTGAGGGTCAGCATGTTTTTGCCGCCGAAGGTCAGGGCGTCGGCGGTGACAATGCCGGGGGCTTCGATCAGGCCCATCAGCGCCATCATGGTCACGGACTTGCCCGACCCCGATTCACCGACAATGGCCAGTACTTCGCCTTTATCCACAGACAGACTCAAACCATCGACAACCGGCACGGCGTTGGCGTCGCCAAAACGAACGTTGAGATTCTTGATTTCTAGCAGTGACATGGGAATCTCCTCAGGCGGCGTTTTTGAGTTTCGGGTCCAGCGCATCGCGCAGACCGTCGCCCATCAGGTTAATTGCCAGCACGCTGAGCAAAATGGCCAGGCCGGGCAGACTCACCACCCACCAGGCACGTTCGATGTAGTCACGGGCCGAGGCGAGCATGGTGCCCCACTCGGGCGTTGGCGGTTGCACGCCCAACCCCAGAAACCCCAGGGCAGCGGCGTCGAGGATCGCCGACGAGAAGCTCAAGGTTGCCTGTACGATCAGCGGCGCCATGCAGTTGGGCAGCACGGTGATAAACATCAGGCGCGGCAAGCTGGCACCGGCCAGGCGTGCAGCGGTGACGTAGTCACGGTTCAGCTCGCCCATCACGGCGGCGCGGGTCAGGCGCACGTAGGACGGCAGCGAGACCACGGCAATCGCGATCACGGTGTTGATCAGGCCAGGGCCGAGGATGGCGACAATCGCCACCGCCAGCAGCAACGACGGCAAGGCCAGCATGATGTCCATTAAACGCATGATGCTGGGGCCCAGCAGGCGCGGGAAGAACCCGGCGAACAGGCCCAGGATCACCCCCGGAATCAGCGAAATCACCACCGATGACAAGCCGATCAACAGGGACAGGCGCGAACCTGCGATCAGGCGCGAGAGCATGTCCCGGCCCAGTTCGTCGGTGCCCAGCAAAAATTGCCAGTTGCCGCCTTCCAGCCACACCGGCGGGGTGAGCAAGAAGTCGCGGTATTGCTCGCTCGGGTTCTGTGGGGCGACCCACGGGGCAAACACCGCGCAGAACACGATGAGGCTCATGAACATCAGGCCCGCCACCGCGCCTTTGTTTTTCGCGAAGGCGTGCCAGAACTCTTTGTACGGGGAGGGATAAAGCAGGCTTTGATCCACTTCTGTGCTATTGGTCGAGGTACTCATGATCAGGATCTCAGCGCTGGTGACGGATGCGTGGGTTGGCAAAGCCGTAGAGGATGTCCACCACGAAGTTGACCAGAATCACCAGGCAGGCGATTAGCAGGATGCCGTTTTGCACCACGGGATAGTCCCGGGCGCCAATGGCTTCGATCAGCCATTTACCGATACCGGGCCACGAGAAAATGGTTTCGGTGAGCACGGCACCGGCCAGCAGGGTGCCGACTTGCAGGCCGACCACGGTCAGCACCGGGATCAGCGCGTTGCGCAGGCCGTGCACAAACACCACCCGGGCAGGCGACAGGCCTTTGGCGCGGGCGGTGCGGATGTAGTCTTCGCGCAGCACTTCGAGCATCGATGAACGGGTCATGCGCGCAATCACCGCCAGCGGGATGGTGCCCAGCACGATGGCAGGCAGGATGATGTGGTGCAGCGCATCCCAGAACGCTTCGGGTTCGTCGCTGAGCAGGGTGTCGATGAGCATGAAGCCGGTTTTCGGCTCGATGTCATAGAGCAGGTCGATGCGCCCGGAAACCGGGGTCCAGCCCAGGCCCACGGAGAAGAACATGATCAGGATCAGGCCCCACCAGAAGATCGGCATCGAATACCCCGCGAGGGAAATGCCCATCACCCCGTGGTCAAACAGTGAGCCGCGCTTGAGGGCTGCAATGACACCGGCCAGCAAGCCGAAAATGCCCGCGAACAATAGCGCCGCACCCGCCAGCTCAAGGGTGGCGGGGAACAGCGCGGTGAATTCGGTCCACACGCTTTCACGGGTGCGCAAGGATTCGCCGAGGTCGCCGTGGGCGAGTTTGCCGACGTAATCAAAATATTGCTCATAGAGCGGTTTGTTCAGGCCCAGACGTTCCATGGCTTGAGCGTGCATTTCGGGGTCGACGCGACGCTCGCCCATCATGACTTCGACCGGATCGCCGGGGATCATGCGAATCAGGGCGAAGGTGAGCAAGGTGACGCCGAAAAACGTAGGGATCAACAGCCCTATTCGGCGGGCAATAAAACTAAACATCGTGTGGTGTTCCTCATCAGCCGGTCAGGCAGTTCGCCAGTGTCGGGGTGGACGCTGGCGGGTATTTTATTGTTCTACTTCACCTGGGTTGTGGCGAAATTATTATGGGTCAGTGGGCTTAAAGTGTAGCCCTCGACGTTTTTACGCATGGCTGTAAACAGCATAGGGTGGGCGACGTTGATCCAGGGTTGTTCTTGATGAAATACCACCTGTGCTTGTTCATAGAGTGCCGCCCGCTCTGCGGGTTCACTGCTGTTGCGGGCTTTGGTGATCAGGTCCTCGAAGGTTTTATTGCACCAGCGTGAGTAGTTTTCGCCATTTTTAGCGGCCTCACAGCTCAGCAGCGGGGTGAGGAAGTTGTCTGGGTCGCCGTTGTCACCGCCCCAGCCGGTTGAAACCAGGTCGTGTTCGCCTGCTTTGGCACGCTTGAGCATTTCGCCCCATTCCATGACCCGGATGTCGAGTTTGATGCCGACTTTGGCCAGGTCTGACTGCAGCAACTGGGCGCCGAGCATCGGGTTGGGGTTGGTCGGGCCGCCACCATTGCGGGTGAACAGGGTGAAGGTGGTGCCTTCAGGCACACCGGCTTCCTTGAGCAGGGCGCGGGCTTTGTCCAGGTCGCGAGGCGGGCTTTGCAGGGTGGTGTTGAACCCCAGCATCGTCGGCGGGTACGGGTTGATGGCCAGCAGGGCGTTGCCTGCACCGTGGACGCTGTTGAGGTAGGTTTGCTTGTCGAACGCCATGTCGATGGCCTGGCGCACCCGCACATCGCTGAGGTACTTGTGGCTGGTGTTCATGGCGATATAGCTGGTCATCAGCGCCGCCAGTTCGTCGACCTTGAGGTTAGGGTCCTGGCGGATATTTTTAACTTCGTCGGGCTTGGGGTAGAGGGCGATCTGGCATTCGTTGGCCTTGAGCTTTTGCAGGCGTACGTTGCTGTCGGTGGTCACGGCGAAAATCAGGTTGTCGCTCGGTGGCTTGCCACGGAAGTAGTCCGGGTTGGCCTTGAAGCGCACTTGGGCGTCTTTGTTGTAGCGCACGAAGATAAACGGCCCGGTGCCGACGGGTTTGCTGTTGAGGTCTGCGGTTTTACCGGACTTGAGCAATTGGTCGGCGTATTCGGCGGAATAGATCGAGGTGAACGGCATGGCCACGTCGCGCAGAAACGGCGACTCGGCATGGTTGAGGGTGATCTTGACCGTCATGTCGTCCACTTTTTCGACGCTTTTGAGCAGGTCTTTAAAGCCCATGCTTTCGAAGTAGGGGTAGCCTACCAGCGAGAGCGCGTGCCATGGGTGATTGGGGTCGAGCTGGCGCTGAAAGCTCCAGATCACATCGTCGGCGTTCAGGGTGCGGGTCGGTGTGAAGTAGTCGGTGGTTTGAAACTTCACCCCGGGGCGCAGGTAAAAGGTGTATTCCAGCCCGTCCGGGCTGATGTCCCAGCGCTCTGCCAGGGCTGGCTCAACATCGGTAGTGCCCGGCTTGAAGTCGACCAGCCGGTCAAGGATGGTTTCTGCCGAGGCGTCAGCGGTCACCGCCGTGGTGTATTGAACGACATCGAACCCTTCGGGGCTGGCTTCGGTGCACACCACCAGGGTTTTGGCGTTAACACTCACGGCGGCACTGAGCAGTGCGGCGGCAAGGGCGGTGCGCAGTTGGTATTTTTTCATGGCAACCCTCTCCTGATTAATTGAGCCTGCCAAGAACGGCGCGGGCTGTTTGAGCCCGCTGCTGTTCTGTCGAGCGCTATAAGACGTTTACAGAATATTGAACGGTATGGTCGTGACCACGCGGAACTCATTGATGCTGCCGTCAGACTGGTTTTTGCTGGCACGGTGCGTGGTGTAGGTCGCGCGGATGGCCGTGGCTTTCAATGGACCGCTTTGAATTGCATAGGATGTGCCAACGCTGTACTCCGAATGCTTTTCACCGTCCATGTTGCGTACATCATAGGCGGTGCCCTTGTAGTGGGTACCGTCGATGTCCCAACCGCGGGCGTGGTAGGCGTTGAATTTCAGGCCAGGAATACCGTACTGCGCCATGTTGATGCTGTACGCCAGTTGCAGTGACTTTTCGTTCGGGCCGTTGAAGTCCGACAGCAGCGAGTTGGCCAGGTAAATGCCGTTGGTTTCGTGCAGGTAGTCGAAGTACTCGTCGCCGACCACTTGCTGGTACGACAGGCTCACGGTGTGGGCTTGGTGGGTCAGGCCGAAGGCCAGGCTGTAAGTGTCGTTGTTGATCTCGCCCATGGCTTTTTTGCCGGTGTCGAGGGTCTTGTAGTAGTTGAAGTTGGTGTTCAGGCCCAACACGGCATTGTCGCCCCAGTCATGCACGGCACCGACGTAGTACTGGTTCCAGAAGTCTTCGACGTGGGTAGCAAACAACGAGGTTTTCAGGCTGCTGAACGGCTGATAGCTGAGGCCTGCGACACTGGCACGATCTGTTTCGACCCCGAGGGCGCCATATTCACTGCGGAACTTGCTCAAGCTTTGTTCAGTGCGCGGCGAGACGCGATCAAAGGAACCCGCGTCGACAATCAGGTTGTTGAACTCTTCGCTGCGCAAACCCACCCCTTGAAAGCTTGAAGGCAGTGCACGGTTACCGATCACATCGATAGTGGGGCTGCTGAAGTTCTGTCGGCCTACGGTCAGTGTGGTGTTGGAGACACGCGCCTTGATGTTCGCCAGGCCCAGCTTGCTCCACTGGCCAACCGCATCGCCGTCGCTGCGGCTGAGGGTACGGTTGTTATTGCCGGCGATGTGATGGGTATCGCGATCCAGGGCGATGGCGTTGTACGCCGCCACTTGGGTGCTGAAACCCACGGTGCCCTGGGTAAAGCCCGAGCTGAAATCAAGGATGGTGCCTTGGGTCCAGTTGATCCGGCGCGGCGTGGTTTTGCTGGTGCCATGATCGTTGTAGGTGAACTGGCCACCCCGACGTTTAAGCTCGTTCGCATACCAGTTGCGCGTGGTGCCGCTCAGGCTGCTGCTTTCGACAAAACCCTCAGCTGTACTTTGCTCGCTGGCTTCGGATTTAAGCTGGGTGCCGATAAATTCATCGGCGTGAGCGGTTGTACTGAGGCTGCTGATGGCCATGGCTAACAGCGCGGTACTTGTAAGTTTCATGGTTGAGGCTCCTGTGCTTTTTTATTGTCGTTTTTGTTATGCGTTACAGCTGTGTGGCTCCGTTTAGAGCGTTGGAACATTTGTTCGGGCAAAGCCTTGGCGGACCACCGTGGGGTGGCCTGCGCAAACGTGGGTGGGTTAAAGGGTTATTCAGTCGTCGAGGCTGACGCCCGAGAAGGTATTGCGCCCAAAGGGGCTGACCTCAAAACCCTTGACCTTGACGCTCAAGGGTTGACTGACCGTTGAGTGGGCAATCGGGGTGATCGGGACTTGTTGCTTGAGCAACTGTTGGGCCTGTTTGTACAAGACGGTTCGTTGTTCGCGGTCAGTGAGGGTTCTGGCTTTTTTGATCAGTGCTTCGTAGGTGCTGTCGCACCACCTGGAGTAGTTGTTGGCACCTATGGCGTCACAGCTGTAAAGGGTGCCGAGCCAGTTGTCGGGGTCGCCGTTGTCACCGGTCCAGCCAATGAGGCTGATGTCATGCTCGCCTTGTTTGGTGCGTTTGATGTATTCGCCCCACTCATAACTGACGATGTTGATCTTGAGCCCGATTTTGGCCCAGTCGGATTGCAGCATTTGCGCCATCAGTTTGGCGTTCGGGTTGTAGGGACGTTGCACCGGCATGGCCCACAAAGTGATTTCTGTGCCTTCTTTCACCCCGGCGGCCTTGAGCAGTGCTTTGGCTTTTTCCGGGTTGTAGGGCGCATCCTTGATGGTGTCGTCATAGGACCATTGCGTGGGCGGCATGGCGTTGACGGCCTTTTGCCCCGCGCCCTGATACACCGCCTTGAGAATGGCGTCCTTGTTGATGGCCATGTCCAGAGCCTGGCGCACGGGCAGTTGGTCCAGCGGTTTGTGCTGGACGTTGTAGGTGATGTACCCGAGGTTGAAACCGGGCTTTTCAATAACCTGCAAGGCCGGGTCGGCCTTGAGCCCGGCCAGGTCGGCAGGGCGTGGGTTCAGCGAGATCTGGCACTCGTTTTTACGCAGCTTTTGCATGCGTGCCGAGGCGTCGACGTTGATCGAAAAAATCAGGCTGTCGAGTTTGACCTGGCTGGGATCCCAATAGCCCTTGTGGGCGGCATAGCGGATGTTCGAGTCTTTTTGATAGCGCTGGAACATGTAGGGGCCGGTGCCGACCGGTTTTTGGTTGATGTCGCCAGGTTTGCCGGTGGCGAGCAGTTGCTCGGCATATTCGGCCGAGACAATCGAAGCAAAGCTCATGGCCAGGTTTTGAATAAAGGCGGCGTCTACAGCGTTGAGCGTCATGACCACGGTCAGCGGCCCGGTTTTTTCGACGCTGGCGATGTTTTTGTTAAGGCTCATGCCGCTGAAATAAGGGAACTCGGTGGGGTAGGCGAGGCGAAACGGATGGTCTGGGTGGATCATGCGATTGAAGGTGAACAGCACGTCATCAGCGTTGAAGTCTCGGGTCGGGGTAAACCATGGCGTGGTATGAAACTTGACCCCGTCGCGCAGATGGAAGGTGTAGGTCAGGCCGTCTTCAGACACCTCCCAGTGAGTTGCCAGGGCCGGAACAGCGGCGGTGCCGCCCCTTTCAAACTCGGCCAGACGGTTGTACAGCGGCTCGGCAGCATCGTTATCGGTAGCAGTGGTGTATTGCGCGGTATCAAAACCGGCAGGGCTGCCTTCGGAACAAAACACCAGGCTATTGGCCGCGTATGCGAGCGGGCTACCGGCCAGTGCGCCGGCGCTGATCAATACAGACAAAACCAGAGGTTTATGCATCACGATCCCCATCCTTTTTGTTGTTTTATGAGCGCTGACTACGCGCCTTGTGAGCGGCGTACGGGTTCAGCGCATCAGCCATCCGGCCTGATGGGCCGGCAGTGGCTAGACGTTAGAGGGCGCGAGGTATGTGAGTAAATGCGTCGGAGCTGACAATGCTGTAGGACGTTTCCGGGAGTCCTATAGCCTCTGCTGTAGTACGGGGTAGCTTAAAGATGAAGGGAAATTCTGAGTTGCTTGTAGAGCGAGTGAATGCGG
Organism: Pseudomonas sp. FSL R10-1350; assembly: GCF_009600525.1. Taxonomy (NCBI): domain Bacteria; kingdom Pseudomonadati; phylum Pseudomonadota; class Gammaproteobacteria; order Pseudomonadales; family Pseudomonadaceae; genus Pseudomonas; species Pseudomonas sp. FSL R10-1350. The sequence goes on along the minus strand of NZ_WIVR01000001.1, from coordinate 168,913 downwards.
CGTTGTCGCCGCATTCACGGGTTACTTATTTGTCAACGCTGACGCCGTAGAAGGACATCAAGCCCAAGGGGCTGATCTTGAAACCTTCAACGTTTTTGCGCATCGGTTGATACACCGTTGAGTGGGCGATCGGTGTGAGCGGCAGTTGTTCTTTGAGCAACTGTTGGGCCTTTTCGTAGAGTTCGGTTCGTTTCGTTTGGTCCGTGGTGTTTTTGGCGGCCGTAATCAGTTTGTCGAACTCGGGGTTGCACCACTTGGAGAAGTTGTTGCCATTGAGCGCGTCGCAGCCGAACAGGGTGCCGAGCCAGTTGTCCGGGTCACCGTTGTCGCCGCTCCAGCCAATCAGCATCGCGCCGTTTTCACCGCCTTTGGAGCGCTTGATGTACTCGCCCCACTCGTAGGTCATGATCTTGGCCTTGATGCCGATCTTGCCCCAGTCCGATTGCAGCATCTCAGCCATCAGCTTGGCGTTCGGGTTGTACGGGCGTTGAACCGGCATGGCCCACAAGGTGATTTCGGTGCCTTCCTTAATGCCTGCTTCCTTGAGCAGTTGCTTGGCTTTTTCAGGGTCGTAGGGCGCGTCTTTGATCGACTCGTCGTACGACCATTGGGTCGGCGGCAAGACGTTGGTCGCCAACTGGCCTGCGCCCTGATACACCGAATCAATGATTTGCTGTTTGTTTACGGCCATGTCCAGCGCCTGACGAACCTTGAGCTGGGCCATCGGGTTGGGTTCGTCGCTGCCTTTGATCTTGTCCATCACGTTGTAGGCGATGTAACCCGTGTTGAAGCCTGCCTGGCTGGGCATTTTCAGGTTGGGGTCTTCTTTAAGGGACTGCAGGTCTGCGGGGCGCGGGTAAATGGTGATCTGGCACTCGTTCTTTTTCAGCTTTTGCATGCGCACCGACGGGTCGGTGGTGATGGCGAAAATCAGGTTGTCGATTTTGACGTCTTCAGGCTTCCAGTAGTCTTTGTTGCCGGTGTAACGGATGTTCGAGTCTTTTTGGTAGCTCTTGAACACGAATGGGCCGGTACCGATAGGTTTCTGGTTGATGTCGGACGGGTTGCCGGCCTTGAGCAGCTTGTCGGCGTACTCGGCCGACTCGATGGAGGCAAAGTGCATGGCCATGTTCTGGATAAAGGCAGCGTCGACAGTGTTCAGAGTGAACTTGACGGTGTGGTCGTCAATTTTTTCGACTGACTTGATGTTCTTGTCCATCCCCATGTCGGTGAAGTAGGGGAATTCGGTGGGATAGGCCTTACGGAACGGCATGTCTTTGTCGAGCATGCGGTTGAAGGTGAAGAGCACGTCGTCGGCATTGAAGTTGCGGGTGGGGGTGAAGTACGGCGTGGTGTGGAACTTGACGCCGTCCCGCAAATGGAAGGTGTAGGTCAGGTTGTCCGGTGAAATGTCCCAGCTCGTGGCCAGCCCGGGAATGACGTTGGTGCTGCCGCGTTCGAACTCGCTGAGGCGGTTGTAGATCGTTTCGGCCGAGGCGTCGAAGTCTGTGCCGGTGGTGTATTGGCCGGGATCAAAACCGGCCGGGCTGCCTTCAGAGCAATACACCAGGTTGGTGGCTGCCTGGGCGAAAGGTGCGCTTGCCAGCAGGCTGGCACCCATCAATAAAGGAATGACCGCGTGTTTGAACATGGAGACCTCTTTTTTGTCATTTTTAGTGTGAGGGCGACCCGGTGAATCAGCCTCTCGATACTTACCCCATCCTGGCCGGTGCAACAGACGCATCGCGGCTCTGGGTTAACCATAGACCGTTCACGTGCAGCTGCCGTTCGATCCAGATGGGGTGTTACTTATCTAGGCTCTTGGCGGGAAAATATGTCGGCGCATGTTTGTTTGTTCGTAGGAGAACTCCTTTTTGTGCGTGGGCTATTTTATATTGCGGGCACAAAAAAGCCCTTGCAGCGTGAAGGCTGCAAGGGCTTGGGGTGTGGCAAAGTGCTTATTGCATTTGAACTTCAATCACGCCGTCGGCGCTCATGCTGACTTCGCTGGTGCCAGCTTCGACTTCAGGTGTCGGTGCGGAATCCATGGCTGCGCCTGCGGCTTTCATCATCATGGCGCTGCGCATGTAGGGCTGCGGGTAACCGTTACTGTTGAGGTTCAGGTTAACGATTTTGTAGCCCTTGCCGCCCAGGGCATCGGTGGCCAGTTGAGCGCGGGCCTTGAAGGCATTGACCGCATCTTTGAGCAATGCATCTTCGCTGGTTTTACGTGTGGCGTTGGCCACGGTGAATTGCATGTTGCCCATTTTCAGGGTTTGCATCAGTTCGCCGGTCAGCTTGGACAAGGCGGCGAAATCGGTGCTTTCCAGGCGCAGTTCAGCGCGCTCACGCCAGCCGGTGATTTTCTGGGTCTTGTTGTCATAGATCGGGTAGCTGTTGCGGTTGCCCTGGCGCATGGTCACGTCTTTGGCCTGCTTGGCCTGGCCGATGGCTTTATTCATCGCGGTGGTGATTTCAGCGGCGAGCTTGGCTGAGTCGGTGTTTTGCGCCTCGGTGTACAGCGTCACGATCATCAGATCGCGCGGCACTTCCTGACTGGCTTCTGCACGCAACGAGACCTGATTGTAATTAACCCCTTCAGCCAGGGCCGGCAGGCTGGCGAAAGCGCCGAGGCTCAGGGTCAAAAGGGCGGCAGTGCGCTGAACAGTAAACATAAAAGCTCCTTGGGTGAGGTCAGCAAGACTTATAAGACTGTAGTGGGCGGCATTCAGTTCGCCTACTTACATTTTCGATACAACTTCAGAGAAGGCCGGGGGCGCAAAAATGGGTGGGCCATAAATCTGTGGGAGCGGGCTTGCTCGCGATGCAGGCACCGCCTGGGTGTCTGTTGTATCGGGTCGATCCAATCGCGGGCAAGCCCGGCTCCCACAGGATAGTCAGGGGCTACTAGCGGTTTTTCCAAAAAATACACTGTGGCCCATTGCCGCACGTTTGCCTGTCAGGCCGCCAGCTTGGTTATACTCCGTGCGGTCGCCTGGAGCACTCATCAGGAGAGCTCATGCTCGCCCCCGTTCAAATTTTGTCTGCAACTCGCCAGAACCTCTGGCGTCTCACGTTTATCCGCATGCTGGTGCTGGTCGCACAGGCGGGGTCGGTGGGCATCGCCTACTGGTTTCATCTGCTGCCGCTGCCCTGGTTTCAGTTGTGCCTGACCCTCGGTTTTTCGGCGTTACTGTGCGCGTTTACCGCGATTCGCCTGCGCACCACGTGGCCGGTTACCGAGCTTGAGTACGCGCTGCAACTGGCCTGTGATTTGTTTATCCACAGTGCCTTGCTGTACTTCTCCGGAGGCTCGGCCAACCCGTTTGTGTCGTATTACCTGGTGCCGTTGACCATTGCGGCGGTGACGCTGCCTTGGCGCTATTCGCTGATTTTGACCGGCATCGCGCTGGCGCTGTACACGTTGCTGCTGATGCAGTTTTACCCCGTGGAAGCGGCGCCGTTCTTCCGCGAGAAACTGCAGATTTACGGCATGTGGCTCAGCTTTGCCCTGTCGGCGGCGGTGATTACTTTTTTTGCCGCCCGAATGGGCGAAGAGCTGCGCCGCCAAGAAGAACTCCGCGCCTTGCGCCGTGAAGAAGGCCTGCGTGACCAGCAATTGCTGGCGGTTGCGACCCAGGCTGCCGGTGCGGCACATGAATTGGGCACGCCGCTGTCGACCATGAGCGTGCTGCTCAAAGAGATTCGTCGCGATCACCCGGACCCTGAATTGCAGGACGATTTGAGCGTGCTGCAAGATCAGGTCAAGTTGTGCAAAGAGACCTTGCAGCAACTGGTTCGGGCCGCCGAGGCCAATCGTCGTCTGGCTATTGAGGTCCAGGACGTTACCGAGTGGCTCGATGAGGCGTTGAACCGCTGGCACCTGATGCGCCCGGAAGCGACCTATCGCTTTCAGTGCCTGGGGCACGCACCGGTGCCGCGTCTGGCGCCACCGCCAGACCTCACTCAGGCGTTGCTCAACTTGCTCAACAACGCCGCCGACGCCTGCCCGGAAGGGCTGGAAGTGACCGTGGATTGGGACGCCGTTGATTTAACCATCAGTATTCGTGACCACGGTGCGGGTGTACCGTTGGCCATTGCCGAACAAATCGGCAAACCGTTTTTTACAACCAAAGGCAAAGGTTTCGGCCTGGGCCTATTCTTGAGCAAAGCCAGCGTGACACGCGCGGGCGGCTCGGTAAAACTCTACAGTCATGAGGATGGCGGCACGCTCACCGAGCTACGCCTGCCACGTGTCTCCCGAGGAAACGAAAATGAGTGAAGAGATTCAGGTCGAAGGCGAAGAGCTGCCACATTTGTTGTTAGTGGATGACGACGCGACATTTACCCGCGTCATGGCCCGCGCCATGGCCCGACGCGGATTTCGCGTCAGCACCGCAGGCTCCGCTGAAGAAGGGCTGCTTCTGGCTCAGCAGGACGTGCCTGATTTCGCCACGCTGGACCTGAAGATGGAAGGTGATTCGGGCCTGGTGCTGCTGCCCAAGTTGCTGGAACTCGATCCAGAAATGCGCGTGGTGATCCTGACCGGTTATTCGAGCATCGCCACGGCGGTGGAAGCGATCAAGCGCGGCGCCTGCAACTACCTGTGCAAGCCGGCCGATGCGGATGATGTGATGGCGGCCCTGCTAAGCCAGCACGCCGACCTGGACTCGCTGGTACCGGATAACCCAATGTCGGTAGATCGCCTGCAATGGGAGCACATTCAGCGCGTATTGGGCGAACATGAAGGCAATATCTCGGCAACTGCCCGTGCGCTGGGCATGCATCGACGTACCTTGCAGCGCAAACTGCAGAAGCGTCCGGTCCGACGCTGAACAGAAGCTGTCGCAGTTTCGTTTCAATTTGCAACGAAACTGCCACCGGCCCTAGTCTGTTTTACAACGTGCTAATGCGCCGGTCGTCCTGACCGGCTCGCAGGTTGCTCTTTACTCCCAACGAGCCCGAACGATGAATCAGAACGCTGAGCCTTCTGTTGTAAATGATGCTGTGCGTGGAGATTTTATTCCTCGCGTCTGGGGGCTGATAACGCCTTACTGGCGCAGTGAGGAGCGCGCCAGGGCCTGGCTGCTGTTGATCGCGGTGATTGCCTTGTCACTGGTCAGCGTCGGCATATCGGTATGGATCAACCATTGGTACAAAGACTTCTATAACGCGCTGGAAAACAAAGACAGCGCAGCCTTCTGGCACCTGATCGGCTACTTCGGGCTGATTGCCGCCGCCGGTATTGTGGGCGCGGTGTACCGGCTTTATCTCACGCAGATGCTGACTATCCGCTGGCGGCGCTGGCTGACCGAGCAGCACTTCGCGCGCTGGCTCGCCTACAAAAACTATTACCAGCTGGAGCAGGGCGGTTACACCGATAACCCTGACCAGCGCATCAGTGAAGACCTCAACTCCTTCACCGACAGTACGCTCTCCCTCGGCCTGGGCTTGATCCGCAATGTGGTCAGTCTGGTGTCGTTCTCGATTATTTTGTGGGGCGTGTCGGGCAGCATCGAAGTCTTCGGTATCACCATTCCCGGCTATATGTTTTGGTGCGCACTGTTATATGCCTTGGTTGGCAGTTGGCTGGCGCATTTGATCGGTCGTCGCCTGATTGGCCTGAGCAACCAACAACAACGCTACGAAGCGGATCTGCGTTTTTCGATGGTGCGGGTGCGTGAAAACGCCGAGAGCATCGCCTTGTACAACGGCGAACCCAACGAGCTTGAGCGCCTGAGCAGCCGCTTCAGCAAGGTCTGGCACAACTTCTGGACGCAAATGAAGGTGACCAAGCGCCTGACGTTTTTCACGGCCGGTTATTCGCAAATTGCGATTATCTTCCCCTTTATCGTGGCAGCGCCGCGCTACTTCGCAGGCAAGATCGAGTTGGGTGAGCTGATGCAAATCAACTCCGCTTTCGGCAATGTGCAAGAGAACTTCAGCTGGTTTATCGACGCCTACGTGACCTTGGCGGCGTGGCGCGCCACCTGTGATCGTCTGCTGAGCTTCCGTCAGGCCATGACCGACAACGAACAGCGCCAACCGGCGATTGATGTACAGGCCCAGGGTGGGGCATTAAGCGTCAATGACCTGAGCCTGGACCTGGCCGATGGCCGACCTTTGTTGCACGGGGCAAGCCTGAACGTTGCGCCCGGTGACCGGTTAATGCTCAGCGGTCGCTCCGGCAGCGGTAAAAGTACCTTGCTGCGCGCCATGGGCGGGCTTTGGCCGCAAGGCGGCGGGGCGATTCGAATGCCCCATGAGCGGGCGTTATTCCTGCCGCAAAAACCTTACCTGCCGATTGGCACCTTGCGCGAGGCGCTGAGTTATCCACAGAGCGGCGACACATACCCGTCTGAGCGCTATGAAGAAGTGCTGCGCACCTGCCGCCTGGAGCATCTGATCCCCAAGCTTGACGAGGCCAATCACTGGCAGCGAGTGTTGTCGGGCGGTGAGCAGCAGCGACTGGCGTTTGCCCGGGCACTGTTGTATCGCCCGCAATGGCTATACATGGACGAAGCGACGTCAGCGATGGATGAAGAGGACGAGGCGCGGTTGTATCAGGCGCTTATCGATCAACTGCCGGGCCTGAGCATTGTCAGCGTGGGGCACCGCAGCAGCCTGGCGCGTTTTCATCCACGGCATGTGCGGATTGAGTCGGGCCATTTAATGGCCCAGTAATGGGCCGACGCAGTGAAGGCGCGTAACCGGCCTGAGCGGTGTGATAACCGGTCATGGCTTGTTACGTGTGCGTGCTAGAGTGCCTGCCTCGCCTTTCGGAGCAGGTCATGAACCGCTTATTTCGCTGTGTTGCCCCTCTTTTGTTGACCGTCAGCTTGCCTTTGGCCGCAGCGCCCGCGGTTTCTTCGCCTGCCCATGCACAGTTTTTGCCCGCCGATGATTTGCAGTTGCGCAGCGAGAAGCCTGAGCAACAGCAACTGATGCAGGTGACGTCGTATTCGGTGGTGGTAGGTAGCCAGCGCCCCTCCAATCAGCAGCCGATTCCGGTCACGGCGTCGTTGTTGGTGCGCTTGAAGGGCAAACCGTTGAGCCAGGGCGCGACCGTGCGCGAAGTGCTGATTTCGTTCGACGGTGAAAGCAAGAGCCTGAAAAAGCCGGCTTTTGACAGTGAGAGCAAAACCCTGACGTTGTCTTATCCGCTGTCCCAATACCGCGTGGTGATGGATTTGTTGCGCAACGACATCGTCTATTGCCAGTTTTTGACCTATGCCAATGGCCATATTTGGGCTGACTTGCACACCGGCAGCGTGCGTGCGCGTTGAGCCTTGGGTAAACTGCGGCCCTCGTGAAGTATCAGCAGGCTGGAGTCGGACATGCGTAAAGATAAGAAGCAGTTGATTGGTGATGAGATTGGCGATGAGCAGATCAAGTTGTTCCTGGACTTTGAACCTGTGGACGCGACGTCCCCTTCACTGCACAAATTGATCAAAGGTTATCGCGGTCTGCGTATCGACGACTTCGAACGCTTCCTGACCTTTTTCAAAGGGGCCGGCTACGATCTGGACGGCAAGGATGAGCACGGCCAGACCTTTGTCGACCTCATCAAAGACCAGCGCAATGCTGCCGAGTACATCGAACTCATCGAGGCGGCACGCGGCTGATCCAGCTGTAGGAGCGAGCTTGCCTCGCGATCTTTTAGACGATCAAAAGATCGCGAGGCAAGCTCGCTCCTACACCGTTATATAGGCACCAACAAAGACCCTTCCTACACAACCTGCGCTTTTTGCGACGGGGTGTTTTTGTGTGGGCGAACAATACTCAAGGGTGCCCAAAAGGACTTTGGGCTGTCTTTTAACTTGAAGGGAATCGAACCATGACTCGCCTTAACGATGTGATAAAAACACTGGTCTTTGGAGTAGGACTGATCGCTTTGGGCTCGGCTGCCCTGGCGGCCGATGAGGTGCTGGAGGTGGAGGTGTTTAATGCCAGCGGCCATGCCATCACGCCAGGAAATGATTTTTCATGGCTGGAAGACCCGGACAACGCCGGGCATGACTTTGTAGTAGCCCCCAAGTTCAGCCAGGAGCTGATGTATTACCTGCCCGTCGCCAGAGGCGCAGAGGCATTTACCTATCGCCAGGGCGAGCAGGCCTGTCACTTCGGTTTTGGTCACCTCACGCCGGGTGAGGCAAACCCCAATCGCTGGGCTCAGGCCAAATCAACGGGGACGGTTGCAGCCACCTGTGCGGCTGAGCTTATTGCCGTGCCGGACGATGACGAATTTATACGCAATGGCGGCACACGGGTGCTGTTCACGATGGGCTAGACCTTAAGCCAACAAAAAGCCCCTGACCCGCAAGGGCAGGGGCTTTGGGTGGCCAATCAATGCGCCAGCATTGGGTTACGCGAGTTGAGTATCAACCTTTTTTGGCTCTACCAGTTCCAGCAACTCGGAGTTGCGGGTACTGATTTCGCGATACAGCTCGGCGTCGGTCTCCAGAGTCTTTTCCCGTGCCGGGAAAATTTCCTTGAGGCGCGCAGCCCACTCGCCGGTGGCCTTTTGCGCAAAGCAGCGCTCAATCAGGTCCAGCATGATCGACACGGTCACCGATGCACCTGGGGACGCACCCAGCAGGGCGGCCAGCGAACCGTCTTTGGCGGCAACCAGTTCGGTACCGAACTGCAACACGCCGCCTTTTTTCGGGTCTTTCTTGATGATCTGAACCCGTTGGCCAGCCACTTCCAGGCGCCAGTCTTCAGCCTTGGCCTGTGGATAGAAGCGACGCAGGGATTCCAGGCGTTCTTCCATCGACTGGCGCACTTCGCTGATCAAGTACTTGGTCAGGTCCATGTTGTCGCGGGCAACGGCCAGCATCGGGCCGATGTTACCCAGGCGGATCGACATTGGCAGGTCAAGGAACGAGCCGTGCTTGAGGAACTTGGTGGTGAAGCCGGCATAAGGTCCGAACAGCAGCGATTTTTTGCCGTCAACCACACGGGTGTCCAGGTGCGGAACCGACATCGGTGGCGAACCCACGGCTGCCTGGCTGTATACCTTGGCCTGGTGGTGTTTGACCACATCCGGGTTGTCGCAACGCAGCCATTGGCCGCTGACCGGGAAGCCGCCGTAACCTTTGCTTTCTTCAATGCCCGAGGCTTGCAGCAATGGCAAGGCCGCGCCGCCTGCACCCAGGAACACGAACTTGGCATCGACGTGGCGAGTGCTACCGCTGTTGATGTCTTTGATACTGACAGTCCAGCCGCTGCCATTGCGCTTGAGGCCAGTGACTCTTTTGCTGTACTTGATCTGCGTGCCTTCAGCGCTGGCCAAGTGCTTGAGCAATTGCTGGGTCAAAGCGCCGAAGTTAACGTCAGTCCCGTTCTGCACGCGGGTGGCCGAGATCACTTGGTCCGCAGGGCGGCCCGGCATCATCAGCGGCATCCACTCAGCCATTTTGGCTTTGTCTTCGGTGTATTCCATGTCGGCAAACGCATGGTGCTTGCTCAGCACTTCAAAGCGTTTTTTCAGAAAGGCCACACCTTTTTCGCCTTCGACATAGCTCAGATGAGGCACTGGGCTAATGAAGGACTTGCACGAACCGAAGGTTCCTTGTTGGGCCAGATGGGCCCAAAACTGCTTGGACACTTCGAACTGGGCATTGATGTGCACCGCTTTTTTGATGTCGATCGAGCCATCAGCCGCTTGCGGCGTGTAGTTCAATTCGCACAAGCCAGCGTGGCCGGTGCCTGCGTTGTTCCACGGGTTGGAACTCTCTGCAGCACCCGAATCCATCTGCTCAACAACTTCCAGCGTAATACCAGGGTCGAGCTCTTTGAGCAGCACGGCCAAGGTGGCACTCATGATGCCCGCTCCAACCAGTACTACGTCGACTGCTTCGTTATGCGCCATTAACGCGTCTCCAAAATCTACGGCACCTAATTGACGGCATAGCTGCCAGGTGTACCAAGGCCTTTTTTAGATAGGGGCTCTGGTCACTCATGACAAGGATCGCCATGTCCGATTCATCGCAATTTCTTGCAGCTTCAGCGGACGCCGCCAACCGGGCCTTCAAGGTTCATATGAACGCATTTCAGTGCTCGGGAGGCAATTCGACTTAAGGTCAAGAGCGTCCGTTTGTGCAACCAAATCCGTAAGCGGACAGGCTTTCAGTCTCGTGCTCTGGAGCCGATCAAGTTCCTGCTCGGTGAGGATGTTGCAGACGCTAATGGTGCTTGTTCAGACGCAAAACTTTTCATTTGCTCGCCACACTCTTGTGAAGTTGTGAAAACCCGTTTTTTTCACGCTCTCTTGAAGACGTGAACCTCAAAAAAGGGCTACCGCTACTGGCGCGTGCGGGTATACAACGCACAGGCCGAGCAACATGGCAGCTCTGGCAGATCGGGCAAAGGCGCAGGTTGGTGTTGAAAACAGCAAGCTGCCAGCTTCACATGATCTGTGTGGGCGGCTCTCTGTGGGCGGTACGAAGGAGCTAATAAAAGCACATTAGCGATGCTGCGAGGCCCGATCAGGAGACGTCCTTATAATCGGGGGGAGATTGTAGCGAAGAAACGTGGGCAATTGATCCTGTTAAATGACTTTTATTGGTGCGTCCGTCAGAGGCCGAGTGCGGGTAGCACCGCTGAACGCGTTGCGCGCGCAGGCATACGGGCGCTGGCAGGTAGTACCTGGTGCAACCAGTTGAGGCGAATTTCTTCGATCTCGACCCAATTGTCGCCGACCGGCGGTTGCTTGCACTGTTTAAAGGCCTGGCAGCGGCCCATGGAGTCCAGACGTGCGTAGCAGCGATGAGGTTGCAGAAACGAGAATAACGACCATGACCTGTTCATGGGGAGCACCTGTTGAGTCAGTAGGTCAAACATTACCGGTGGGGCGTGACATGACGATGTATCGGCCATGACAAGGTGGTTACAGCAAGCGGCTGGTTCCCGCAGGTTCAGCACCGCTATACTGGCGTCCGGTTTTATCCAGTCCTGGAGAGATGAGCATGTTGCAACGCCTGTTGTTCGGTTTGATCACTGTGACCAGTTTGACTCTGGTCGGCTGCGCCCACAGCCCGCAACAACTCAGTCCGCAGCCCAAACTGACCAAGCAAATCGCGCCTGTCGGCCGTGGTCAGCCTGTGGTCGTGCGCGTGGTGGATGGTCGTCCTTCGCCAACCCTGGGCACTCGCGGTGGCATGTACCCGGAGACCAGCTCGATCAACGTCAGCAGCGCCGATGTGATTCCCAAGCTGCAAGCTCAAGCTGAAGCCGCTGTGCGGTTGTTGGGTTACACCCCGACAGCCAATGGCGGGAACGCACCGCAATTGACCGTTACCTTGTCTGAACTCAAGTATCAGTCGCCTAAAGACACCATGTACGTCACCGAAGCGACCATCGGTGCGGCCTTCCGCTCTGACGTGCGCAATGGCGGTCGTTCGTACAGTGGTCGCTACAGCGCCTCGCTGGATCAGCGTTTCGGCATGGCGCCGAATCAGGAAACCAACACCAAGCTGGTCAGCGACGTGTTGAGTGATGCCCTGACGCGCGTGTTCGAAGACCCGTCGGTCGGTCGTTTGCTCGGCGAGTAAACATCGACCCACAAAAAAGCCCGAACGGCTTGAGTTCGGGCTTTTTTGTGTCTGCCAGGTTCATGCAGCTTCGGCGTAGGGCTCAAGGCGGCTGATGCCGGTGAGCAGGTCCAGCTCGGGCAGGTCGGCATGGGTGTGACCGCTGAGCGCGCAATAGACCAGCCAGTGACGATCTTGGACGTTGAAGGAAAAACTCTCGATCAATGCCTGTTGTTCATCACTCGGGGCGATCAGATAGAGGCGGTCCTGGTTTTCAGCGTGCAGCATGACAAGCTCCGTGTCAGTGTCGAGGGGCCACAGAGTGGCCTCTCTTCATGACGATACGGTGACAGGGCAATTTAGGCCGGTTGTCATGTTTTGCCAGAGGCTGGCGTGCCTTGCGATCTTTTAAAGATCAAAAGATCGCGAGGCAAGCTCGCTCCTACAGCGGCAAGCCTGCTTTGACGCGGTACTGGTTGCGCACCGGCATTGCGTATTGCAGCACCAGATACGGGCGATGCTCGGCAGGGCAGGCGTCGAGGCGGCGTTGCCATTCTTGCTGGGCCTTGGCCAGTTCTTGCTCCGGGAAGACTTCGGCTGCGCTCGGCACCTGCAATTGCGGGTCTGCATCGGCCCACTGTGCATACGCCAAGTAGTGCGCCGGGAACAGGCGGTAGCCGGTGAGGATGTGGCGGTCCATTTCGGTGGCCAGCAGCTTGCTGTCCTCGAACGCTTCGCTGATCGGCGCCGCAAAGTTTACGTGCACACGGCCTTTGTAGCCGGTGATGCCGTTGGCAATACTGGTGTCGTCTTCGCCGGGGGCTTTGCTGTAAGTGCCCGTGGTCGCGCGGATGTAAAGCTCGCGAGCCTTGGCCTGGTCGCACGGGTCGTATTCGTAGCTGATCGACACCGGGGTCAGGTTCAGTGACTGAATGACCTCGGCGAAAGGCTCGTTTTTACGGCTCATGTGAAACATCTTCAAGATCGCCGAGTCGGTGCGGTCATCACCGTCTTTGGCGCGGCCCTCCGCCTGGGCGATCCAGATGGATTGGCCGTCGTTGCGAATCGAGTGGTTGATGTACGCCGACAGCAGTTGGTACGCCGCCAGTTTTTCGCGGCGCCCGGTGATCGAGCGGTGCACGATAAAGCTTTTGTTCAGGCGCATCAGGTCGCTGACAAAAGGCTTTTGCAGCAGGTTGTCGCCAATCGCGATGCGCGGGGTTGGCAAGCCTGCGTGGTACACGGCGTAGTTGACGAAGGCCGGGTCCATCACGATGTCGCGGTGGTTGGCCAGAAACAGGTAGGCGGTGCCCGACTTCAATTGCTCGACGCCGGTATAGGTCACGCCGTCTGTAGCATGCTCGATGGTGCGGTCGACGTACACCTCGACCTTGTCTTGCAAGCTCGCGACCGATGTCACGTTCGCGAACTCTTTGCGCAGGCGATGCGCTATAAGGGGTTTTAACAGCCAGCCGAATGCACCCGCCAGGCGTGGAAAGCGAAAGTGGGTGAGGATATCTAGAAAAGCCTTGTCACTGAGCAGTCGGGCCAGTACAGCCGGGACTTCAGTGTCACTGTAAGGTCGGATGGTATCGAATTCGCCCATCATGTTCTCTTGTTGGAAGCGGCTAGGATTAATACACAGGGCAGGACAAAAATAGGGCCCTGCTAATAGACCGGCGATTATACGCACAAGTCACTCTGGAGACCGCGATGCTTGAAACTGAGAGCTATGATTGCCCGTATTGTGGCGAGCCAGGCGAAGCTGTGCTTGATCTGACGGGGGGCGATCAGCAGTACATCGAAGATTGCGCGGTGTGTTGCCGGCCGATTGTGTTTACGCTCCAGACCGACGGCCAGGAGTGGATGCTCGATGTACACAGTGAAAACGAGTAGCAGGCAGGTGATATGCAGCGAATCTACGAGCCAGAAAATTTGATGGAAGCTGAACTTTTACTGGGCATGCTTGCCAGTGAAGGCATCGTTGCGTGCTTGCAGGGGCGTGATCTGGTGGGCGGTACGGGCGAGTTGCCAGCTTTGGGCTTGCTGGGGTTGGCGGTCGCCAATGAGCAAGCGTTACAGGCGCGCGAGTTGATCGATGCGTACAATGGCGCCTCGCCGCTGGCGGGTGATGAGCCTGAAAGCTTTGCGGGTGTACTGGACTGCTGAGCAGCCTTTTTTCACTGTATCTATATAGAAGAGTTGTGCAGCCCCATGTGTGGACGTTTTGCCTTGTTTCGTTGGAGCCCTGCCTTTGCAGCCTTGCCCGGGTTCCCGGCGGACCAGCAGGCCCAATGGAACATTTCACCCAACGACTCGGTGTTGATCCTGCGCGCAGGCCAGGAGCCCGGGCAGCGAGAGCTGGCGCGGGCGCGTTGGGGGCTGACGCCGTCGTGGATGACCGACCTGTCGCGTACGCCTGCCCATGCCCGTGCAGAAACCCTGGCGGAACAGCCGATGTTTCGCGAGGCTTTTCGCCAGCGGCGCTGCCTGATTCCGGCCAACGGCTTTTATGAATGGCGTGGCACTGCGCGCAAGCGGCCTTATTGGCTGACGCCGGGCGTGGGGTCCTCGCTGTTTTTTGCCGGGATTTGGGAAGCGTATCCGGTCGAAGGGCATGTGTGGCTGAGCACGGCCGTGGTGACCCAGGCGGCGGCGACTCAGCGTCGTCCTTTGATCCTCGATGAAGCCGGGCAGCAAGCCTGGCTTGATCCCGAGACGCCGCTGCAGGTCTTGCAAGCACTGCTCGCCAGCCCGCAAGCCGCGTTGCGCGAGCGGCCCTTGGCCAATCTGGTCAACGATCCCAAACTCAATGCGCCTGAGTGCCTGACGCCGGGTTGAGATACGATGCGCGCCACCTTTATGGACCGTCTTTATGGAGAGCCTCGATGGGTAAGTTAGCGGTAATGTGCGCGCTGGGCGCAGGGGTGTTGCTCAGTGGCTGCCAGGCGGTGAACACCACCCAGGGCGGCGCGGTGGGGGTTGAACGCAAGCAGTACATGTTCAGCATGCTGTCGAGCCAGCAAGTTGACCAAATGTACGCGCAGTCCTACCAGGAAACCGTCAGCACGGCCAACGCCAAAGGGGTGCTGGACAAAACCAGTGCCAACGCCAAACGCCTGCAGGCCATTGCCAATCGGCTGATTGCCCAGGCGCCGGTGTTTCGCCCGGATGCCGCGCAATGGAACTGGGAGGTCAATCTGATCAAGAGCGACGAACTCAACGCCAACTGCGGCCCTGGCGGCAAGATCATTTTCTACAGCGGGATCATCGAGCAGCTCAACCTGAGTGACGACGAAATTGCGGCGGTCATGGGCCATGAAATTGCCCACGCCTTGCGCGAACACGGGCGTGAGTCCATGTCCAAGGCGTACGGTGTCGAGATCGCCAAACAGGGCGCGGGCGCCTTGCTCGGCTTGGGTCAGGACAGCATGCAATTGGCCGATACCGTGGTCAATTACAGCCTGACGTTGCCCAACAGTCGCAGCAATGAAAACGAAGCAGACCTGATTGGCCTGGAGCTCGCGGCGCGTGCGGGTTATAACCCGAACGCCGCGATTACCCTGTGGCAGAAAATGGGCCAGGCTTCGCAAAGCTCTCCGCCTGAATTCATGAGTACCCACCCGGCCTCCAGCAGCCGGATCGCCTCGCTGGAAGCGGCGATTCCCAAGGTGATGCCGCTTTATCAGCAGGCCCCGAAAACCTGAGGCGTGCAGGCCTTGTGTGGGAGCGGGCTTGCTCGCGATACGGCGGGCGCGGTCTGAATCATGGATCGCGGTGATGCCATCGCGAGCAAGCCCGCTCCCACGGTAATCAGGGGCCGGCTACACCCAGCCGCTCGTCACCATTGCCTTGTACACAGCCACCAGAGCCAGCACGAAGAACGCTGTCGCTGCCAGTCGGCGGATGAGGGTCAGGGGCAGTTTGTCGGCGGCAAAGTTACCGGCCAATACCACCGGCACGTTGGCAATCAGCATGCCCAGGGTGGTGCCGATAATCACCAGCCACAAATCCGGGTATTGCGCTGCGAGCATCACGGTCGCGACCTGGGTTTTGTCGCCGATTTCGGCAATGAAAAACGTGATCAACGTAGTGACGAACGGGCCGTATTTGCGCGCGGTGCTGGCTTCGTCGTCATCCATTTTGTCGGGCACCAAGGTCCACAGTGCCGTCGCGGTAAAGCTCGCGGCGAGGATCCAGTGCAGCATTACATCGGTGAAGAACGTACTGAACCAGGCGCCAACGGCACCGGCTGCAGCATGGTTGGCAAGGGTCGCGACGATGATGCCGGCGATGATGGGCCAGGGCTTGCGAAAGCGCGCGGCAAGAATGAGGGCGAGCAATTGCGTCTTGTCACCGATTTCGGCCAAGGCAACGATTGCAGTTGGAATGAGTAAGGAGTCGAGCATCATCAGGTAATTTTCCAGGGGCGGGTCGACACGGCTATGACACGTACAGCCTTCCCGCCCCGGGTAAGGTGTTCGTGTCATAGGTCTTGTCAAACCCTGGTCCGTCTGTGCGGACGCCTGGGTCGCATGCGCCATGGTCTGTTGACCAAGTATGTTGACGCATGCCGGACGAGCGTGTTGCTCGTGGGAGACTACTCCCCTAGGACGGAGCGGATTCTGCCTAGGCAAATCCGATACGGCAAGCCCTGATTTTCAAAAGCTGTCAGCGACGCTTGGCGCTGTAGATCCGAAAACCCTGCCCTTCAGCCTTGACGGTGCAGTGCCCGAATTGCTCTTCGATCAGCGGTTGATAGCGCAGGAAGCTATTGGCTACAAGTCGGAGTTCGCCACCTGTTTTCAGATGTTTAACCGCTTTTTTCAGCAAGTTTTCGGTAGCGTGATAATCGGTGTGTACGCCGACATGGAACGGCGGGTTGCTCAAAATGGCATTCAAACCCATCGGCGCAGCGTCGATTCCGTCACCGGTAATAACTTCGGCTTCCAGACCATTGGCAGCCAATGTCAGGCGGCTACTGGCGGTGGCGAAGGCGTCTACATCGAGCAGGGTGACGCTGTTATGCGGATAACGGCGCTTGACCGCCGCACCGAGAACGCCCGCGCCGCAGCCAAAGTCCAGCAGATGGCCGCTGGGTAGTTTGTCCAAGTGTTCAAGCAACAAGGCGCTGCCGCGATCCAGGCGGCCGTGGCTGAAAACCCCCGGCAGGCTGACCACTTTCAACGGGCCTTCGGACAGTTCCAGTTCATAGTGCTGTGCCAATAGCTCAAGCACGGGCGCTGCCGGGGCGTTGTCGACGGTGACTTGCCAGAGCTGGCAATGCCGCGCGCTGTCGAGCTTGCGCGGCTTGCCGAAAGGGATGAGTTGCTTGGACGCGCCCTCGATGCCGCCTTTCTTTTCGCCGACCAAAAACACATCGGCGCCGGGCAGGCGGGCGGCCACGGCCTTGAGCACGTAATCGCTCAGTTCCTTGGACTTGGGCAGGAACACCACAGCAGTGTCGAAGGCCCGCTCCGGGACTTCGACACCAAAGTGCACGCGCCCGGCAAAGCGCGCATCGAGTGCCGCCTGATCGCCCGCGTGCCAGCACCAGCCGTGGGCGTTGGGCAGCGCGTTGAGCAATTCGTCAGCCGGTAAACCGACTAACAGTACCGAACCCTGAAAGTAATCAGGCTGACGAAGCAGTACTTCACTGCGCGGATCCATACTGTGCTCCTCAAAAAAGGAGCGCAGTTTATCAACTGACGACGCGTAGCGCTGTACCGCTGAAGAAGGCTTCGGCGTTTTGCGTGAGTTGGTTGACGATTCTCTGCCGCGCCTCACGGCTGCCCCAGGCACTGTGCGGGGTAATGATCAGGCGTGGAATGTCATCGGCCAGCAGCGGGTTGCCGTCGCGTGGCGGTTCGACGCTCAATACGTCGGTGGCCGCGCCGCCCAAGTGGCCGCTGCGCAGGGCATCAGCCAGCGCCTGTTCATCAATCATGCCGCCACGCGCGGTGTTCACCACAAACGCGCCGGGCTTGAGCAGCGCCAGTTCGCGGGCACCGATA
The DNA here is from genome assembly GCF_009600525.1 of Pseudomonas sp. FSL R10-1350. NCBI lineage: Bacteria > Pseudomonadati > Pseudomonadota > Gammaproteobacteria > Pseudomonadales > Pseudomonadaceae > Pseudomonas > Pseudomonas sp. FSL R10-1350. The sequence continues at coordinate 151,365 of NZ_WIVR01000001.1, read as the reverse complement.
AAGTGGCGCGTGTGTTCGTTGAGCGGGCAGTGAAAGGTCAGGGCGTCGACCTGTGGCAGCAATTCGTCCACCGTCAGGCGGTCGGCGCGGGCCGGGCGGCCGGGAATCTGCCCGATCAGCACGTTCATGCCGAAAGCTTCGGCCAGTTTGGCCACTGCACTGCCCAGCTCGCCATGGCCAAACAGGCCAAGGGTTTTGCCTTCCAGCTCAACAATTGGAAAGTCCAGCAGGCAGAACTGCTTGGCCTGCTGCCATTTGCCGTCGGCCACGGCCTTGTTGTAATCGACCAGCCGTGTGGCCAGCGCCAGCAGCAGGCCGAGGGTGTGTTGCGCCACCGATGGCGTGCCGTAGCCCTGGCAGTTGGCAACGGTGATGCCGTGCTCGCGCGCAGCTTCAAGATCTACGTTATTGGTGCCGGTGGCAGCGACCAAAATCAGCTTGAGGTCCGGGCAGGCGGCGAGGGTGGTGGCGTTGAGCAGGATTTTATTGCTGATGACGACGCTGGCGCCCTGCAAGCGCTCGATGATGTTGTCTGGCGTGGTGTCTGTGTACAACTGCAGCTCGCTGAACGCATTGCGCAGGGGGCTAAGGTCAAGATCGCCGAGGTCAAGAGACGGGTGATCAAGGAAGACTGCGCGGTGAGTATTCGTCATCAACTGTACCTTTTGTGCTGTCGAGTGAAGGCGTAAGGTGTCGAGCCTAACAGAAGAAACAATTTGTAATGGAGCCGTGCATGTATTGGACAGAATTTTTGACTGTCGCCTTGATTCACTTGTTGGCTGTGGCCAGCCCGGGGCCGGATTTTGCTGTGGTCGTGCGTGAAAGCGTGACCCACGGTCGACGTGCGGGGATGTTTACCGCGCTGGGCGTGGGTTCGGCGATTTTCCTGCATGTGGGGTATTCGTTGCTGGGTATCGGGATCATTGTGTCGCAGTCGATTGTGCTGTTTAACGCGCTCAAGTGGTTGGCCGCAGCGTACTTGCTGTACATCGGCTTCAAGGCCCTGCGCGCCAAGCCTGCGGACCCTGCCGCTGTTGCTGCGGCATTGCCGGTGGGCGAGCGCACCGCGCGCGGCGCCTTTACTTCGGGCTTTGTGACTAACGGGCTGAACCCCAAGGCGACGTTGTTTTTTCTGTCGCTGTTCACCGTTGTGATCAACCCGCACACACCGCTGGCGATCCAGGCCGGTTACGGCTTGTACCTGGCGGTGGCGACGGGCGTGTGGTTCTGCATGGTGGCGATGTTGTTCAGCCATCAGCGCGTGCGTACCGGTTTTGCCCGTATGGGCCACTGGTTTGACCGCACCATGGGCGCGGTACTGGTCGCATTGGGTGTGAAACTGGCCTTCACCGAGATGCATTGACCGCACCACCGTCTGTAGGAGCGAGCTTGCCTCGCGATCTTTTCAGCTATCAAAAGATCGCGAGGCAATCGAGCGTCGACCGGCTGCTCCTACAGAGGCTTGGTTGGTAGATGATCTTGTCAAATTCTGGTTTTCCTTCATCCTTGCGGGCTTATTGCAGCGTGCGCACGGAGAAGTATCAATGCCCTCAGTCAGCCGGTTCTGGTGCCGAGCCAAACTGCCCTTGGCAGTCAGCCTCGCCTCGGTGCTCGCCGGGCCCGCTTGGGGCGTGAGCTTTAACATTGGCGAAGTCGAAGGCCAGTTGGACTCCGAACTGTCCATCGGCGCCAGTTGGTCCACCGCCAAGGCCGACAGCAAATTCATCGGCGCCAACAATGGCGGTAAAGGTCACTCTGAAATCTCTGACGATGGCCGTCTCAATTTCAAACGCGGCGAAACCTTTTCGAAAATTTTCACCGGCATTCACGGCCTGGAACTGAAGGTCGGCGACAGCGGCCTCTATGTGCGCGGCAAGTATTGGTACGACTTTGAGCTGCAAGACGACAGTCGCCCCTTCAAACCCATCAGTGACAGCGGTCGCCGGGCGTCGGCGCAGTCGGCCGGCACGCAACTGCTGGACGCCTACGTCTATCACAACTACGCGATAGGCGATCAGCCGGGGTCGGTGCGTGTAGGCAAACAAGTGGTCAGTTGGGGCGAAGGTGAGTTTATCGGCGGTGGGATCAATGCGATTAACCCCACGGACGTTTCCGCTTATCGACGCCCCGGCAGCGCTTTCAAAGATGGCCTGGTCCCGGTCAACCTGTTCTACGTTTCGCAAAACCTGACCGACAACCTGTCTGCCCAAGCCTTTTACCAGCTCGACTGGGAACAGTCCGAAGCCGATAACTGCGGGACGTTCTTCTCGCAATCTGACGTGATGGCCGATGGCTGCAGCGGCAATTACCGGGTGATGAGCAAGCGCTCTGCACTGAATGTCGCCGACCTTGCCGCGCTGACCTCGGCGGGAGTCGAGGTGAACGAGGAGGGCGTGCTGGTGCGTCGCGGGGCTGATCGTGATGCGCGCAACAGCGGGCAATTTGGCCTGGCCCTGCACTACGTGTTTGAGCCTCTGGACACCGATTTTGGTGCGTTCTTTATGAACTACCACAGCCGTGACCCGATCCTCAGTGGTCGTGCGGCGTCGCAATCGGTGTACAACACTGCCTCTGGTACGGGCGGCCTGGCGCCAATGATAGTGGCCGGCAACGCCAGCTACTACGTTGAATACCCCGAAGACATTCGCCTGTATGGATTGAGCTTCAACACCACGTTATCCACAGGCACGGTCTGGAAAGGCGAGCTGAGCTACCGCCCCAACGCGCCAGTACAACTCAACAGCAACGACCTGCTGTACGCCAACGTGACCCTGTTGCCCGGCCTTGCCGATGCGTCCCCCCTGAGCGTAACGCCGGGTGCTGATAACCAGGGATATCGGCGCAAAGAGATCAGCCAGTTCCAGACCTCTTTGCGGCACATCTTCGACAACGCCATGGGTGCTGATCGGCTGACGCTGACCGGCGAGGTCGGAGTGATCCACGTCGGCGGGCTGGAAGGCAGTGCACAGGCGCGCTACGGGCGTGACCCGGTGTTTGGTTCTGACGGCCACGACGGCTTTACCACGGCCAATGCCTGGGGCTATCGTGCCCGTGCGGTGTGGGACTACAACAAAGTCTTGCCCGGCCTCGACCTGAAACCCAACCTGGGCTGGTCCCATGACGTCAGCGGCTACTCACCGGGCCCGGACAACACCTTCAACGAAGGCCGCAAGGCCATCAGCCTGGGCATCGATGCCGAATACGAAAACACCTACTTGAGCAGCCTGTCGTATACCAACTTCTTTGGCGGGCGTTACAACACCCTCAGCGACCGCGACTTTGTGGCGTTGAGCGTGGGGCTAAAGTTTTGAGCGCGCCTGCGGTTTAGCAAGTTCTTGATCAATTCGAATATGGCCTCTAGTATTGGCCCCAACACGGCCCCCGCCTCTTTGCGCTTAATTGAGCTTACGCGGGGGTTTTTTATTTTTCGGCCTGGATCTATTTGATCCACCACCCTTCCCACCCGGCCGGGGGCCCCATGTCCGCAATGGACAGCTTGCGATTTGAATGTTGCAGCGGAAACTGCTGTAAATGTTGCTGCACACGCAGGTGCCATTCAGTACGCGGACAAACCACTTTGATCATGTGTCTGGCAATGCTGAGCAGCAAGAAAGGCCTGGCGATAAGGTCAGCTTTACCTATGAAGTCATCGCACCAGTCAATGTCTCCTTTGTGGGTTGGGAGGCCGGGTTGATCCGTCATGTTGCGGTTCCACAAACGGCTATGGTGGGCGGACAGATTGCGCAGGTAGCTGAGAGAGCGAACCCAGCTTTTGAAGACCTTCCAATCGTTGACCCCATATTTACTGGCAATCTGCTGCTGATCCGCGACTTTCATCATGGCCAGTAACTGTGAAATGGCGCCAAAGTCCCATATCTCTACGGCGACCCACAGAGGTAAATGTGGGCCGTGTTTTTCGCGGTAATGTTTGACGAAATCTTCCTTGGAGCGATCCAGCAACCCTTTGTATTTATCCTGCCAGATGTCGAAAGTGGTTTTGCCACTGCGTTTGTCTACCTTGCCGGCAAATGTGGGGTGTAATGCTGTCGCATCCAGGTGTGCGAAGGTATTGCGTTGACCTAACAGGTAAGCGATATCGACGCGAAGACCAATCTCAATGCGCTCCAGAGCGTCCATTACCAGAAGGCGCAGTTTTTTATCGAAGAGGTACAGCTCCACGGCATCTACAAACTGAGTCTTGGTTTCAAATTGATCGGTACGCACCGTGCTGAGTTGTTTAGTGACGGGGTCTTGCGCCACCTGAAACTGCCTGAAGGAATACCAGTAAGCGGTCAGGCGGTAATATCCGATACGCTCCAGGTAGTTGAGTGCGGCGACATCATCGGTCACAACCATGCCGCGATCTTTCAACTGCTGAAGTTGATCTGAGAAGGACTTCCAGGGTCTGTTGTAAGCCATTACGCGATTGCCTTTTTACAAGGGTTTAAGCCGTTGGATTGGGGGCTTAGCAAAGAGCTGCTGGCTGATCTGGTTCGGCTACGATATGAAATGGTTTGTTAACAGTGGCCGTGTGCTTCAAGCATTTTGAGCATCCGCACGAGAAATGCCCGATTTTGCAATTCTTATCACCTCTATTTTTAGATCAAGCTTTTACAGGAACACTGATGAATCCAGCAAAACCCACCCTCATCCGCGAAACCTTCCCCGTCGGTCCGTTGCAGTGCAACTGCACGATCATCGGTGATCCGGTCACTAAAAAAGCCATTGTGGTGGATCCGGGCGGTGACCATGAGTTGATTCTGGCGCGGCTGGAGAAGCTGGGTTTGCAGGTGGTGAGCATCATCCATACGCATGCGCATCTGGATCACTTTTTGGCATCGGGTCAGCTCAAGGAGAAAACCGGGGCGACGCTGCATTTGCACAAGGAAGACCAGTTTTTGTGGGACAACCTGGAGATGCAATGCGGTTTGTTTGGCGTGCCGTATACGCCGGTGCCGCCCCCCGATCGCTGGTTGGCCGATGACGAAGAGCTGGCCTGTGGCTGCGGTGTTGCGCTGCACACGCCGGGGCATACGCCTGGGTCCATGAGTTTTTGGTTTTCTGAGTCTAAGCTGTTGATCGCGGGCGATACGCTGTTTCGTCGCGGCGTCGGGCGCACAGACTTATGGGGCGGTGATCAGGCCACTATCGTGCGTTCGATCAAGCAGCGGCTGTATACGCTGGATGAGGATGCCACTGTGGTCGCCGGGCATGGTCCGGATACTCGCCTTGGCGACGAAATGCGGGAGAACCCGTTTGTTCGCGCTTAAACAGTGCTTAAACAAGATGTAATGGAATTTTTACCGTTGGTCGTGTTCCAACGCACCACAGAGGTCTACTGCCAGCGGCCTTTGACCCAGAAAGATTAAGTAGGAGCTTCACCATGTTTATTTCGCGTCGTTTGATTGTGGCTGCAAGTGCGATTGCCTTGTTGGCCGGCTGCGCCTCCCCTAACCCTTACGACAATCAGGGCCAGGCCTCGTCGGGCATGAGCAATACCGCCAAGTACGGTGGTCTGGGTGCCTTGGCCGGTGCTGTTGCCGGTGCTGCCATTGACCACAACAACCGTGGCAAGGGCGCATTGATTGGCGCTGCGGTCGCGGGCCTGGGGGCTGCGGGCTACGGCTATTACGCTGACAAGCAAGAAGCCGCACTGCGCGCCAGCATGGCCAACACCGGCGTTGAAGTGCAGCGCCAAGGCGACAACATTACCCTGGTGATGCCGGGCAACATCACGTTTGCCACCAGCTCTGCGAACATTGCGCCAAGCTTCTATCAGCCGCTTAACAGCCTCGCCAATTCGCTGAAGCAGTTGAACAACCAGCAGCAGATCCAGATCGTGGGCTACACCGACAGCACCGGTAACAACGCTTTCAACCAGCAGTTGTCGCAACAGCGTGCGCAAAGCGTTGCAACGTATTTGACGTCGCAGGGCGTGAGCGGTCAGTACCTGTCGGTGATCGGTAAAGGCCCGGCAGATCCGATTGCCAGCAACGCCACCCCGGACGGTCGTGCTCAGAACCGCCGTGTTCAAATTACGCTGATGCCGATCCCGGGCATGAACTACCAGCAGCAGGGTCAGGTTCAACAGTACCCGTAACGTGGAAGGTGGAGTCACAACCCTTGGGAGTGACTCCAGTGCCCACTAAAAAAGCCCCGCGATCATTGCTGATCGCGGGGCTTTTTGTTGAGCGTCTGGCCGGGTAATTACTTCTTCAGGCCGTAGTGCTCATCGAGCATGCCGGGGGCGTTCGGGCTTTTTGGCGCGTAGTCCTTTGGCGGCTCGGAACTGTGCGGCGGGGTCAGGCGCTCGCGGTGCGGTTGTGGGGCTTCAGAGTGCAGGGCAGCCAGCAGACGTTGGCGTGTTTGCTCGTCCAGGGCCAAGCTGTTGGCGCCCTCGGCGAGGTGATCTTGTACTTCCTGGTAGCTCTGGGTGAGTTTCTTCACCAGATTGGCAGTGGTGTTGAAGTGGGTAACGACCTCACCCTGATAGTTATCAAAACGTTCCTGGATATCGTCCAGCTGACGCTGCGTGCGATTAGGCGCGGCGTTCGGCAGCAGACGAGCGACCAGAAAACCAATGACGACACCGGCAACCAGAGCCAGGGTCGGCAACAACCAAATTAAGAGCGAGCTTTCCACGAGTCCTTCCTCTATAAACGGCTTTGCTTTACGTTAACGGCTCGGACCTGCGCTGTATACCGCGATGCACTCGCAAATATGCCAGACAGAATCTATCAGCTAGACGTGTCGACCCACTTTGAGGTCACGGAGTTCCTTCTTGCTTACCCGCGAAACCCCCGTAGTGATTGATGGCCCGGTTGGCCAATTGGAAGCTTTATACCTCGATTCTGCTGAGCCGCGCGGCCTCGCGCTGCTGTGCCATCCCAACCCGGTGCAGGGTGGGACGATGATGAATAAAGTGGTCTCGACCCTGCAGCGCACTGCGCGCGATGCGGGTCTTGTTACGTTGCGATTTAATTACCGTGGCACCGGGGCCAGTGGCGGGAGCCACGACATGGGCACTGGCGAAGTCGACGATGCGTTGGCGGCTGCCCGTTGGTTGCGTGCTCAATACCCGGATCTGCCGCTGACCCTGCTGGGGTTTTCATTCGGTGGTTTTGTCGCCGCCAGCCTGGGTGGACGACTGGAGGCGCAGGGCGAAAAGCTCGCACGCCTGTTTATGGTCGCGCCTGCGGTGATGCGTTTGCGTGATGAAGATGCGCTGCCACAGACGTGCCCGATCACGGTTATCCAGCCTGAAACCGACGAAGTGATTGATCCACAACTGGTTTATGACTGGTCAAAAGACCTCTCACGCCCCCATGAGCTGCTGAAAGTGGCAGAATGCGGACACTTTTTTCACGGCAAGCTGCCCGAACTCAAAGAGTTGGTAGCGCCACGCCTTTTGAATTGATACAGCCTGATAAGCGATTACCCATGACCACTCGTACTCGTATCCTCACCGGTATCACCACCACCGGCACGCCGCACCTGGGCAATTATGCCGGTGCCATCCGCCCGGCAATTCTTGCCAGTCGTGACAGCAACGCCGACTCGTTTTACTTTTTGGCCGACTATCACGCCCTGATCAAATGTGATGACCCGCAGCGCATTCAGCGTTCGCGTCAGGAAATCGCAGCCACCTGGCTGGCGGGCGGTCTGGATGTTGAGCGTGTGACGTTCTATCGCCAGTCTGATATCCCGGAAATCCCGCAACTGGCGTGGTTTCTGACCTGCGTGGCGGCCAAGGGTCTGCTCAACCGGGCGCATGCGTACAAAGCGTCGGTAGACAAGAACCTGGAAAACGGTGAAGACCCGGATGCGGGCATTACCATGGGCCTGTACAGCTACCCGGTTCTGATGGCCGCAGACATCTTGATGTTTAACGCGCACAAGGTACCGGTGGGTCGTGACCAGATCCAGCACGTTGAGATGGCCCGCGATATCGGTCAGCGCTTCAACCACTTGTTCGGCAATGGCAAAGAGTTCTTCGCCATGCCTGAAGCATTGATTGAAGAAAGCGTGGCGACCTTGCCAGGCCTTGACGGTCGCAAGATGTCGAAAAGCTACGACAACACCATTCCGCTGTTCACCAGCGCCAAAGACATGAAAAGCGCGATCTCGCGGATCGTGACCGACTCGCGTGCGCCGGGCGAAGCCAAAGATCCGGACAACTCGCACTTGTTCACCTTGTATCAGGCTTTTTCGACGCCTGAGCAGTCGGCTGAGTTCCGTAGCGAGCTGTTGCAGGGCTTGGGCTGGGGTGAGGCGAAAGACCGTCTGTTCAAGCTGCTGGACGCTGAATTGGGCGAAGCGCGCGAGCGTTATCACGACCTGATGTCGCGCCCTGCAGACATGGAAGACATTCTTAAGGCTGGTGCGCAAAAAGCCCGTGCCATCGCAACGCCGTTTTTGGATGAGCTGCGCGAGGCCGTGGGCCTGCGTTCGTTTGAGAACGCTGCACAAACCACGGCGGCAAGCAAAAAGAAGGCCGCCAAAGGCCCGCGCTTTGTCAGCTTCCGCGATGAAGACGGCAGCTTCCGTTTCCGTCTGTTGAGCGCTGATGGCGAGCAATTGCTGCTGTCGCGCAGCTTCGCCGATGGTAAAACGGCGGGGCAGGTGACCAAACAATTGCAATCGGGTGAAGCGCTGGATGTACGCGCTGACGGTTTGAGTTTCAGCGTTTGGCTGGACGGTGCGAGTGTTGCCGACAGCCCGGCATTTGCCGATGACGCAGCACGTGATGCGGCAATCGAAGCGTTGCGCCTGGCCTTGGTGCCTGCGCAAGACTGACAAACTGCGACGTTTCGTCCCAGGTTTGATTGCCATTCCCCCGGGCCGTCGCTAAAGTGTCGGCCCGTTTTTGTTGCCCAGCTAGCGAATTATGACGCCTCTAGAACGATATCAAGCTGATCTGAAACGCCCGGACTTCTTCCACGATGCCGCGCAGGAAAACGCTGTGCGTCACCTGCAGCGTCTCTATGACGACTTGGTCGCGTCTTCGCAGAGCAAGCCTGGCCTGCTGGGCAAGCTGTTTGGCAAAAAAGAAATCACGCCGGTCAAAGGCCTGTATTTTTGGGGCGGTGTGGGCCGGGGCAAGACTTACCTGGTCGATACGTTCTTTGATGCCTTGCCGTTCAAGCAGAAGGTGCGTACGCACTTTCACCGCTTCATGAAGCGTGTGCACGAAGAAATGCGCACCCTCAATGGCGAGAAAAACCCGCTGACCATCATTGCCAAGCGCTTTGCCGATGAAGCGCGGGTGATCTGTTTTGACGAATTCTTTGTGTCGGACATTACCGACGCCATGATTCTCGGCACCCTGATGGAAGAGCTGTTCAAGAACGGCGTGACCCTGGTGGCGACCTCCAACATCGTCCCGGACGGTCTGTACAAGGACGGCCTGCAGCGTGCCCGCTTCTTGCCGGCCATTGCGCTGATCAAGCAGAACACCGATATCGTCAACGTCGACAGCGGTGTCGATTACCGCTTGCGCCATCTTGAGCAAGCCGAGCTGTATCACTTCCCGCTCAATGACGCCTCAGAAGCGTGCCTGCGCGAGAGCTTCAAAGCGTTGACGCACAACTCAACTCGGGCGGTCGAGAACGATGACCTGGTCATCGAGAACCGCACCATTCGTGCGTTACGTACCTGTGATGATGTGGCCTGGTTTGATTTCCGCGAGCTGTGCGATGGCCCGCGTAGCCAGAACGACTACATTGAACTGGGCAAGATCTTCAACGCCGTGATCCTCAGCGGTGTTGAGCAAATGGACGTTAAAACCGACGACATCGCGCGTCGTTTTATCAACATGGTCGACGAGTTCTACGACCGTGGCGTCAAGCTGATCATCTCGGCTGAAGTCGAGCTAAAAGACCTCTACACCGGTGGTCGTTTGAGCTTCGAGTTCCAGCGTACGCTGAGCCGCTTGCTCGAAATGCAATCCCACGAATACCTGACACGCGCCCACAAGCCTTAGTTGAGCGCTGTTTCGCGATCTTTTGGTCTTTTAAAAAATCAAAAGATCGCGAGCAAGCTCGCTCCTACAGATTGTCTGCCCAAATTACGCCGCTTGCTGAAACTGCTGCCGGTATTGGTTGGGCGACAGTTCGGTGTGCTGGCGAAACAGCCTCGCAAAGAAGCTGGCGTCGTCGTAGCCCACGTCGTAGCTGATGGTCTTGATGCTTTTGCGGGTGGCAGACAGCAAGCCCTTGGCGGTTTCGATGCGCAAGCGCTGCAGGTAATGCAGGGGTTTGTCCCCCGTTGCGATCTGGAAGCGGCGCATGAAGTTGCGGATGCTCATGCCGTGTTCACGGGCCACGTCTTCGAAACGAAACTTGTCGGCAAAGTGCTCTTCGAGCCAGTGCTGGATCTGCAAAATAATCACGTCTTGATGCAGCTTTTGCCCGCCGAAGCCAATGCGCCCCGGTGAGTAGTTGCGTTGCACTTCATACAGAATGTCGCGGGCCACGGCCTGGGCGATATTCGCGCCGCAGAAACGCTCAATCAAGTAGATGTACAGGTCACAGGCCGAGGTAGGGCCGCCCGCGCAATACAGGTTGTCGGCGTCGGTGAGGTGCTTGTCCTGATTGAGGTGCACCTGTGGGAAGCGTTCGGCGAAGGTGTTGAAAAAACGCCAGTACGTCGTGGCTTCCTTACCGTCGAGCAAGCTGGCTTCTGCCAGCCAGAACACCCCGGTGGCTGCTGCGCACAACACGGCGCCGCGTGCATGTTGCTCGCGCAGCCATGGCATGACCTGCGGGTAGCGCTGGCACAGGGTGTCAAAGTCGCCCCAGAAGGCGGGGAGAATGATGATGTCAGCGTCATCCAGGCCGCCATCGACGGGCAGCAACACATTGCTGAAACTGCCTACGGGCAGGCTGTCGGGGCTGACGAGACGGGTTTCAAAGCTGGCATTGAAGCCTTGGCCCAATTGTTTACCGTGGCGCAGGCTGGCCAGGTGAAAGAAATCCTTGGCTTGCATCAGGGTAGAAGCGAACACCTGATCCGTGGCCAAAACGCTGACGCGCCGCAAGGGCGTGGAGAGTTGAGTAGACATGGTTTGATTATTCTTATAGGTGAAATTGGTCAACTTACGGCTGGATCGTCTTATGTTTTTTCCTGTGTGTCTAGGGGAGGGGGAGTTAAACCGCTGTGTAGGGGCGAGCTTGCCTCGCGATCTTTTAAAGATCAAAAGATCGCGAGACAAGCTCGCTCCTACAGGGGGATAGGGTCAAGGCGCCGGGTTTGGTTGCTCTTTGTGGATGGCTTCAATGCCCGCGAGCACTTCATCCGAGAGCTTCAGGTCGGCACTGGCGATGTTGCTTTTCAGTTGCTCCAGAGTGGTGGCGCCAATGATGTTGCTGGTCACGAACGGTTGTTGGGTGACATACGCCAAGGCCATTTGTGCCGGATCCAGCCCGTGTTCGCGAGCCAGTGCGACGTAGCGCTCGCTGGCGGCAACCGATTGCGGGTTGGAATAGCGCGAGAAGCGGCTGTAAAGGCTCAGGCGGCCTTTTGCCGGGCGGGCGCCGCCGTTGTACTTGCCGGTCAGCATGCCAAACGCCAGCGGCGAGTAGGCGAGCAGCCCGCACTGTTCGCGGATGGCGATTTCCGCGAGGCCCACTTCAAAGCTGCGGTTGAGCAGGTTGTAGGGATTCTGGATCGACACCGCGCGTGGCCAGCCACGGCTCTCGGCCAATTGCAGAAACTTCATGGTCGCCCATGGGGTTTCGTTGGACAGGCCGATATGACGGATTTTGCCGGCTTTGACTTGTTCGTCGAGGGCTTCGAGGGTGTCTTCTAGCGGGGTGAAGTCTTCGTCGGCCTTGTGCGTGTAGCCCAGTTGGCCGAAGAAGTTGGTGCTGCGCTCTGGCCAGTGCAACTGGTACAGGTCGATCCAGTCGGTTTGCAGGCGCTTGAGGCTGGCGTCCAGCGCTTGCACGATGTGGGCGCGGTTGTGTTTCAGGTTGCCATCACGGATGTAGTCGATGGTGTTGCCCGGCCCGGCAATTTTGCTGGCCAGTACCCAGTCGGCACGGTCGCCACGGGCCTTGAACCAGTTGCCGATGTAGCGCTCGGTGGTGGCGTAGGTCTCGGCTTTGGGCGGGACCGGGTACATCTCGGCGGTGTCGAGGAAGTTGATGCCGGCGTTTTTCGCGTACTCGATTTGCTCAAAGGCTTCATCTTGGGTGTTTTGCTCACCCCAGGTCATGGTGCCGAGGGCAATGGCACTCACGTTGAGGTTGCTGCGGCCTAGCTGGCGGTAGTCCATCGGTCACTCCTTCGGGGAAAGAATCATAAAAGCAGGTTGTAATTTTTTGCGCAATCTGGATAATCGTCGACCTCTTTCTGCAGTGGAAGTGATGCGCCGCCTGCCGAAGAATCTTGCCGTTGAACGGACGCGCTGACCCGAGCCCCCGATAGCGTCTGTACCCGGCTGCCTTTGACTTGTCAAAGTACGCACTATTCAGTAAGATCCGCCGTCTAATTTACAGGGCGGCCCCTGAGGCTATAAAGAATGAAAACTTTTACTGCTAAACCAGAAACAGTAAAGCGCGACTGGTTTGTCGTCGACGCTGCTGGTCAGACCCTGGGTCGTCTGGCCACCGAGATCGCGAGCCGTCTGCGTGGTAAGCACAAGCCTGAATTCACTCCGCACGTTGACACCGGTGACTACATCGTTGTTATCAATGCCGAGCAGATTCGTGTTACTGGTGCTAAGACCTCTGACAAGATGTACTACTCTCACTCCGGTTTCCCGGGCGGGATTAAGTCGATCAACTTCGAAAAGCTGATCGCCAAAGCTCCTGAGCGCGTGATCGAGACCGCGGTTAAAGGCATGCTGCCTAAAAACCCACTGGGTCGCGACATGTACCGTAAGCTGAAAGTCTATGCGGGCGCTGCTCACCCTCATACTGCTCAGCAGCCCCAAGAACTGAAGTTTTAACGGAATAGTTCATTATGTCGGCGACTCAAAACTACGGCACTGGCCGTCGTAAGACTGCAACCGCACGCGTTTTCCTGCGTCCGGGTACTGGCAACATCTCCATCAACAACCGCTCCCTGGAAAACTTCTTCGGCCGCGAAACTGCCCGCATGGTAGTTCGTCAGCCGCTGGAACTGACCGAGACTGTTGAGAAATTCGACATCTACGTTACCGTTCTCGGTGGCGGTGTAAGTGGTCAAGCTGGCGCAATCCGCCACGGTATCACTCGCGCTCTGATGGACTACGACGAGACTCTGCGTAGCGCTCTGCGTAAAGCAGGCTACGTAACTCGCGATGCTCGTGAAGTTGAACGTAAGAAAGTCGGTCTGCGTAAAGCGCGTAAGCGTCCGCAGTACTCGAAGCGTTAATTCGCAGCTTCGTTCAAAAAAGCCCAGCCTCCTCACGGAGCTGGGCTTTTTTTATGGGCGCCAAAAAGTTGCTGTGACAACGTGCCACATCCGCCAACTGCCTGCGCTGCAAGGGCTGCAGCCTGTCCCTCCCGGTAATTACCTTGTTTTAGTGGGGTCTTTTCATTACCATTCGGCAAAATTTTTATAAAGATTAGTTTGCTACTTACTAGATGCCTGATTTAACAGGCCGCAAAGCTGATGGGAGAGGACGGAATGAGCAAAGTCGACGTTAATGTCGGTCGGCGTCGCTTCCTCGTGGCAGCCACATCCGTGGTGGGTGCTGCAGGAGCGGTGGGGGCGGCGGTCCCGTTCGTGGGGTCGTGGTTCCCCAGTGCCAAGGCCAAGGCCGCTGGTGCGCCGGTAAAGGTCAATATCGCCAAGGTCGAGCCGGGCCAGCAAATGGTTGCAGAATGGCGTGGTCAGCCAGTGTTCATCGTCCGCCGAACAGAAGAAATTCTGGCCAATCTGAAGAAAATTGATGATCGGCTTGCGGATCCAGACTCCAAGCAGTCAGATCAGCCGACCTACGTAAACCCCGAATTACGCTCGATCAAGCCCGAAATCCTGCTGCTGATCGGTATCTGCACCCACTTGGGTTGCTCGCCTACTTTCCGTCCTGAAGTGGCCCCTGCCGACCTTGGCAAGGATTGGGTGGGAGGGTATTTCTGCCCGTGTCACGGTTCGCACTATGACCTGGCGGGTCGCGTCTACAAGGCTCAGCCTGCCCCGCTAAACCTGCCTGTGCCGCCTTATTACTATGAGTCGGACAACGTTATTGTCGTTGGCCTTGATGGGGAGACCGCGTAATGAGCAAGTTCATGGATTGGATTGATGCTCGCTTCCCGGCCACCAAAATGTGGGAAGACCACCTCAGCAAGTACTACGCACCGAAGAACTTCAATTTCCTCTACTTCTTTGGCTCCCTCGCCTTGCTGGTGCTGGTCAACCAGATCGTCACGGGCGTGTGGCTGACCATGAGTTACACGCCGACGGCAGAGGACGCGTTTGCCTCGGTCGAATACATCATGCGTGACGTCGAATACGGCTCGATTCTGCGCCTGCTGCACTCCACCGGTGCGTCGGCGTTCTTTATCGTGGTGTATCTGCACATGTTCCGAGGCTTGCTCTACGGCTCTTATCAGAAGCCGCGCGAGCTGGTCTGGTTGTTCGGCATGATGATTTATCTGGCCCTGATGGCAGAAGCGTTCATGGGCTATTTACTGCCATGGGGGCAAATGTCCTACTGGGGCGCCCAGGTGATCATCTCGCTGTTTGGCGCGATCCCGGTGATCGGTAATGACCTGACGCAATGGATCCGCGGCGACTACCTGATCTCCGGCATTACCCTGAACCGCTTCTTCGCGCTGCACGTTGTCGCGCTGCCCATCGTGATTTTGGGGTTGGTGGTGCTGCACATTCTGGCGCTGCACGAAGTGGGCTCGAACAACCCTGACGGCATTGATATCAAGAAGTACAAGGACGAGAACGGCATCCCGCTGGACGGCATTCCATTCCATCCGTACTACACCGTGAAAGACATTGTCGGCGTTGTGGTGTTCTTGTTTATCTTCTGTTCGATTGTGTTCTTCTTCCCTGAAATGGGCGGCTACTTCCTCGAAAAGCCGAACTTTGAGCAAGCTAACGCCTTCAAGACACCGGAGCATATTGCCCCTGTCTGGTACTTCACGCCGTTCTACGCGATCTTGCGGGCTATCCCGGACAAGCTCATGGGCGTGATCGCCATGGGCGCTGCGATTGCGGTGCTTTTTGTGTTGCCCTGGCTGGACCGCAGCCCTGTTAAATCCATGCGCTACAAAGGCTGGATGAGCAAGATCTGGCTGTGGGTGTTCTGCATCTCGTTCGTGATTCTGGGTGTGTTGGGTGTGTTGTCGCCGACCCCGGAGCGCACGTTGTTGTCGCAGGTGTGTACGTTCCTGTACTTCGCCTACTTCATTTTGATGCCGTTCTACACCCGGCTTGAGAAGACCAAACCGGTTCCGGAAAGGGTGACTGGCTGATGAAAAAGTTATTTGCCGTATTAATGCTCGCGATGATGCCGGTGCTGTCCTTTGCGTCCGAACAGGGCGTGCAGCTGGACAAGGTCGACATCGATGTTTCTGACAAGGCCGCGTTGCAAGATGGCGCGCGTACCTTTGCCAACTATTGCATGGGCTGTCACAGCGCCAAGTTTCAGCGTTACGAGCGGGTGGCTGACGATCTGGGGATCCCCCACGATGTCATGCTCAAGAATCTGGTGTTCACCGGCGCCAAAATTGGTGACCACATGAACATCGGCATGCAGCCTGAAGACGCCAAGGCGTGGTTTGGCGCGGCGCCGCCCGACTTGACCCTGGTGGCCCGCGTGCGCGGTACAGACTGGCTCTACAGCTACCTGCGTTCGTTCTATGAAGACCCGTCGCGCCCTTGGGGTGTGAACAATACGGTCTTCCCGAATGTGGGCATGCCGAACGTGCTTGCGCCGCTGCAAGGGCGTCAAGTTATCGGTTGCAAGCAAGTACAGATCGTCGAAGACGGCAAGAAGCAGTATGATCCGCTCACCGGCACGCCTTTGACACATGAAGCGTGCGACCAGCTGACAGTGTTGCCCAAGACCGGCACGCTGACTGAAGAGCAGTTCGACGAGAAGATCAAGAACCTTGTGACCTTCCTGGCCTATTCGGCTAACCCGGTGAAGCTGGAGCATCAGCGCATCGGTACGTACGTACTGCTCTATCTGGCCTTCTTCTTCGTCTTCGCTTATTTGCTCAAGCGCGAATACTGGAAGGATGTGCACTGATACCGTTACATGCATTGCTGTTAATCGTGCGCGCCCAAGGGTGTCTCTAAAAAGGTAACAGTGCAGGACACGGCGAAAGCGGGGCCACCATGGCCCGCTTTCGCGGTTCTGCTGTTATGGGAGGCACTTCTTGGGCGCGTTCGTTTTTCCGCTCCTGATAATTTCAACAAGCGAGGAGGACCGCCATGGGCGTGACCAATCGGTTGGCCTGTTACTCCGACCCCGCCGACCACTATTCCCACCGAGTACGCATTGTGCTCGCCGAGAAAGGTGTCAGCGCCGAGATCATCAGTGTGGTGGCGGGTCGTCATCCGCCAAAACTGATCGAAGTGAACCCGTATGGCAGCCTGCCAACCCTGGTCGACCGCGACCTGGCGTTGTGGGAATCGACTGTCGTAATGGAATACCTGGATGAGCGTTACCCGCATCCGCCGTTGTTGCCGGTATACCCGGTAGCTCGGGCCAACAGCCGTCTGCTGATGCACCGGATCCAGCGTGACTGGTGCAACCTGGTCGACTTGATCCTCGACTCACGCACCAAAGAGCCGGCGCGTGTGCAGGCGCGTAAAGAATTGCGCGAGAGCCTGACGGGCGTGTCGGCATTATTTGCAGACAAACCTTTTTTCCTCAGTGACGAGCAAAGTCTGGTCGACTGCTGTCTATTACCGATACTCTGGCGCCTGCCTGTTTTGGGTATTGAGTTGCCGCGGCCTGCCAAGCCGCTGCTTGACTATATGGAGCGCCAGTTTGCGCGTGAGGCTTTCCAGGCAAGCTTGTCTGGTGTCGAACGCGACATGCGCTAAGGCTTTAGGAGCCCTTGATGAATTCAAGTCGACCTTATCTGGTGCGTGCGCTCTATGAGTGGATTGTGGACAACGATTGCACTCCGCACTTGCTGGTTAAATCGGACTACCCGAAGGTGCAAGTGCCGCAGGGTTTTGCCAGTGACGGACAGATTGTCCTGAACGTATCCCCGAGCGCCGTGCGTAACCTGCACATGGACAACGAAGCGGTCAGCTTTGACGGGCGTTTTGGAGGTGTGCCACACACGTTATACGTGCCGGCAGCTGCCATTCTGGGCATTTACGCCCGGGAAAACGGCCAGGGCATGATGTTTGATCTTGAAGAGGCGTTTGACGAGGATGACGAGATTGAGCCGGACGACGACTGCTCGCCGCCAGACCCCGAGCCGCCGCGCCCTAGCGGACGGCCAAGCCTCAAAGTGGTGAAGTAACAAAAAAGGCGACCTGCAGAGGTCGCCTTTTTTATGGGTCGCTGTCCCATCCTGTAGGAGCGAGCTCGCCTCGCGATCTTTCAGGATCAAAAGTGTAGTGGTCAACTAATTCCGGACACCTCGATAGGTTGTTTCCACTCCATCGCCCGTTCGTAAACGGTCGGTGGCAGATATCCCAGTTTTGAGTGCAGTCGCTCGTTGTTGTAAAACCCAACGATGTATTCAGTGATGTCGCGTATCGCTTCAGCATGGTTGGCATAATCGCGCCGCCAGACTCGCTCCATCTTCAAGCTCAGGAAGAAGCGCTCCATCACTGAGTTATCCCAGCAATTACCTTTACGGCTCATGCTTTGCTGCATGTCGTTTCGAGCCAGCAGCGCTCTGTAGCTCGCGCTGGCGTATTGACTGCCGCGATCCGAGTGGGCGATCAGGCCCGGTGGTGGTTGGCGCTGCGCGATAGCCAGTTGCATTGCGCTGCACACCAATTCTGCTGGCATGTTGGGGGCCATCGACCATCCCACTACCTTGCGCGAGAACAAGTCCAGCACCACCGCCAGATAGAGCCAGCCGCTGCGAGTTCTAATGTAAGTGATATCCGCCACCCAGGCCTTGTTCACAGCCTCAGGCTCAAACTGGCGGTTCAACACATTCTCGGCAATCGGCAGATCATGTTTGCTATCGGTGGTGTGCACAAATTTACGTTTCCAGGCCGAGCGCAAGCCATTTGAATGCATCAATCCGCGGATTTTATAAAGCCCCACTTCGATGCCCTGGGCCTGCAAAACCTTACGCAAACGTGGCCTTGAGCTGCACAACGACAGGACAACTCTTCTGAGCAGGCGCTTCAGCACGCTTCTGTGCTTCGTAGAAACCGGATCGACTGACGCTCAATAAACGACAAAGATACGCCACCGAATAAGCCTTCTGTTGCAGTTGCCGAACCAGTCGATACGTCACTTCAGCTCGCGGGCAAAGAAGGCCGTAGCCTTTTTTAAGACGTCATTATCCATCTTGAGCTGCCGGTTTTCTTGCTCCAACTGCCGGATGCGCTGTTGCTCAGCCGTCAACGGCTTACCAATCCCAGCCTGCCCCAATTGCTCGGCATCATGTTGCTGCACCCAGCGTCGTACAGCTGTTTCACCGATATTCTGATCTCGACAAACCTGTGGAACGGTCAGCCCTTGATCCTTGATCATCTTCACGATTTCCAGCTTGTAGCTGTCATCGAATGTTTTGCGTTTTTTAGTCATGGAGAGTTCCTCGATAGATGTATTTTCCACCTATCGAGGTGTCCGGGGAAATTAGACCACCACAAAGATCGCGAGGCAAGCTCGCTCCTACACACCCCATCAGTCGATGTACTCAAAGAGTTTGACGATCTTCTGCACGCCGGACACGCCTTGCACCAGGTTGGTAGCGCGAGCGGCTTCTTGCTGGGTGACCAGGCCGAGCATGTAAACAATGCCGTTCTCGGTCACGACTTTGATGCGCGAGCCCGGAATGGCGTTGTCAGTCAGCATTTGGGTTTTGATTTTGGTGGTCAACCAGGCATCGTTGTTGCGCGCCAGGATCGAGGAGGGCGCCATGACTTGCAGTTCGTTGTTGACCTTTTTGACCCGCTGCACGGCCGCAGCGGCTTGTTCAGCCTGGGCCTTGAGGTCGGCGCGTGGGGTCTGGCCAGCCAGCAGCACGATACCGTTGTAGCTGGTGACCACGATGTGCGAGCCGTTATCCAGATCCGGGTTGGCCTTGGCGACGTTGACGGCCACTTTGGTTTCAATCAGCGAATCGTCGATTTTGCTGCCGAACGTACGGGTGCCACGGTCGTCTTCAATCGGCGTGTCACGGGTAGCGGTCAGTACTGAGCTGCAACCTGCGGTCAGGCCGAGGCACAGCGTCAATGCCACGAGGCTAAGGCGCTTAAAAGTCATTCTTCACTCCCAAACAGTTGGCTGTCGATCAGATCGCACAGGCAGTGGATCGCCAGCAGGTGGACTTCTTGAATACGTGCAGTGACAGTGGATGGAACGCGTATTTCCACGTCCTCAGGCAGCAGCAGCGAGGCCATGCCGCCGCCGTCACGGCCGGTCAGGGCGACTACGATCATTTCGCGATCATGCGCCGCTTGAATAGCCTGAATAATGTTGGCCGAGTTGCCGCTCGTGGAGATCGCCAGCAGTACGTCGCCGGGTTGGCCGAGGGCGCGGATCTGCTTGGAAAAAACCTCATTGAAGGTGTAGTCGTTGGCGATCGAGGTGATCGTCGAGCTGTCAGTGGTCAATGCAATGGCAGGCAAGCTTGGGCGCTCGCGCTCAAAGCGGTTGAGCAGCTCGGACGAGAAGTGCTGGGCGTCACCGGCTGAACCGCCGTTGCCGCACGAGAGCATTTTGCCTTCGTTGAGCAGGGCGTTGACCATCACTTGGCTGGCAAGCTCGATGTGCGGAGCAAGTACCGCCATCGCCTGCTGCTTGGTGTCGATACTGGCCTGAAAAAGCTGGCGAATCCGGGATTGCATGTCCATCTATGTGACCTTAATTAGGGCGGCTGGTCGGGCGTGATTCAGGTGTTCCTGAGTGACTTCCCGGCACAAAAATGTGCAGCCCGCAAAGCAAAGCAAAATCGTTTTAAAAAGGGTGCTGAAATCGGCCCGGCAGCGTTTTAGCTGTCAAAGGCGTTCCGTAGCCAGTTCAAGTGAGGTGTTGCGCTATCCATGGCTACCACGTCGAATCGGCACGGGTGGTTGGCCCAGCGTGATTCGCGTTGCAAGAAGTACTGGGCGGCCATAATCAGCTTCTGACGCTTGCGAGCATCAACGCTGGCGAGTGCGCCACCCCATTGCGCATGTTGTCGGTAACGAACTTCGACGAATACTACTGTATCGCCGTCAAGCATGACCAGATCCAGCTCGCCGCGCTTGCATAGCCAATTTTGCGCCAGCAAGCGTAAACCGTGTCGCTCAAGATGCCGTAGCGCAGTGCGCTCGGCATCTTTGCCTGTTTGCTGGCTTGAGCGATCGGGCATCAGTTAGGTGTGTCAGGCAGGCGATGAATCTGCCCGTTGGCGAACTCGGCCCATGGCAACTGACGCTGAATGTGTTGGCTGGAGTCCATGCTGAGGCTGCCGGACAAGCCGTCAACACGGTTTTCAGGCAGTGCCTTGAGCTGGCCCAGGCGCGACGACAGTTCGAAAGCGTCTACGCCCATGGCATACAGACGGCCCAGGCTACCACCGGCTTGTGGCCATTGCGCTGCTACTTGCTGGCGCAGTGGGTTGGCGGTGTCGAGCAGCCAAGGGGTTTCGCAAAAGCGGATGCCGTTCATGTCGTTGTACTGGTTCTGGTCGCCGCTGGCACTGAAGACGTGCGAGGTGGCGTAAACCGGGATATCACCGGCGTACTGGTAGTTCAGGGTCGGTTTGATCTGTTGGGCTTGCTGCGGTGTTGCGGCCAGGAAGATGAACTCCATGTCCTGACGGCGAGATGGCTGGCCAGAGCCGCCAGCGTTACGCAGTTGCACCAGGTCGGCAACCTGTTGTGCCAGGGCAACCGGCTTGTCGATGTGTTCGACACCCACAATGGTGCCGCCGTTAGCTTCCCATTCCTGACGGAAGGCTTTGAGTACGCGGTCGCCCCATTCGCCTTGCGGCACCATGGCGCCTGCGCGGGTCAGGCCGTCGGCATGGGCACGGCGAGCCACTTCACGGGCTTCGTCTTCAGCCGCCAGACCAAACTGGAACAGTTGCGCCGGGCCTTGGCCGCCTTCGCTGTAGTTCAGGGCCAGGGTGGTAATCGGCAGTTGCTGGTGCATGTTCAGTTGCTTGACCAGGGATTTCTCCAGCGGGCCGACCACCAGTTGCACGCCATCGGCCTGGGCCTTGCGATAGAAGTCATCCAGCGAGGTCAGGCGCGAGCTGTCATAGAACTGAACGCTCGGCGGGTTTTGACCGGCTTGCTGTGCCTGATAGTAGGCCGCCATGAAGCCGTCGCGCAGTGCCTTGCTGACAGAGGCCAGTTGGCCGTCTTGAGGCAGCAGCAGGGCGATCTTGGTCAGCGGTTGGCTGGCCAGTTCCTTGAGCTTGATCAGCGTGGCTGGCAGTTGAATGGCTGCCGGGTGCGCCGGGTTTTGTGCGCGCCATTGATCGATGGCGTTTTGCTGGTCTTGCAGGCTGCTGGCGCTCTTGATCGCTAGCGCCAAAGACATCCAGCCGCCCAGTACGCCAGGCTCGGGCGTGCGCAACTGGTCAGCCGGCAAGGCGGCAACCAGTGCCCAGATGGCCTCGTTGTTGCTGTTGGCGGCCTCGCCGGTCAGGCTTTGGCTCATGGCAACACGCTCGCGCGCGGCGGCCAGGGTTTGACCGTCAGCCTCCAGTGCCTGGGCGCGAACCTTGTGGGTGCGCATTTGCAGGTCGGCCGGCATCTCGTTGAGGCGCGAGACGCTTGGGTGGTTCAGGGCGACCAGCGCGTCTTTGGGCTGATTGCGGCTCATCGCCAGTTCAGCGGCCAGGGTGCTGGCAAACACTTGTTGTGCTGGCTTGAGCTGATCCAGCGGCACTTGCGCCAGAATTTGCGCGGCGCGCTGGTTGTTGTGTTGGCGTATGGCAAGGTCGGTCGCAGACAGGCGCAGCAGGGCTGCTTTTTCCGGGTCCTTGCTCGCAGAGGCCTCTTGCAGCAGCTGTTCAAGGCTGGCATCGGGCGTTCGTGGGAGTTCGCCAAGGCTGGACGAGGGCGAGCTGGCGCAGGCCGCCAGCAAGGCAGCGAGGCAGAGGGCAGTGAACAGCCGCAGGCAAGCGATCATGTAGTGTTCCTGATACTCGAACAAAAGAGTGGCGAAGTGTACCCAAGCGCTGGCCGGGACGCGATCTTACTGGTGATAAAGCTTCACTTTAGATGAGTTCTGGCCACTGCGATGGGCAGTGTTTTGCCGGTTGAGACTTTTGGCCGCTCCTTTAAGGGTGCGTCCAGCCAGGCTCTACGCGTTACAATGGCGCCTTTAACTCTCATGAGGTGCGCGTTTTGACTGCTCCAGGTGCTTTGAATTCCGTTGTTGGCTCACTTTATGTGGTGGCCACGCCCATCGGTAACCTGGACGACATCAGTGCGCGAGCGCTCAAAGTGTTGCGCGAGGTATCGCTGATCGCGGCCGAGGATACGCGCCACTCGCTGCGCCTGATGCAGCATTTTGGTATCGCGACGCCGCTGGGTGCCTGTCACGAGCATAACGAGCGGGATGAAGGTAATCGCTTCATCCAGCGCTTGCTCGCCGGTGAGGACGTGGCGTTGATCTCCGACGCGGGGACCCCGCTGATCTCTGATCCGGGCTACCACCTGGTGCGCCAGGCACGTGCGGCCGGGGTCAAAGTGGTGCCGGTGCCGGGTGCGTGCGCCTTGATTGCCGCTTTGTCGGCCGCGGGCTTGCCCTCTGACCGCTTTATCTTCGAAGGCTTCTTGCCGGCCAAGGCTGTGGGCCGTCGCTCGCGTCTGGAGGCAGTAAAGGAAGAACCACGTACGCTGATTTTCTATGAGGCGCCGCACCGTATTCTGGAGTGCCTGCAAGACATGGAGTCGGTGTTTGGTGCTGATCGCCCGGCATTGTTGGCGCGGGAGCTGACCAAGACCTTTGAAACTCTCAAGGGTTTGCCTTTGTCCGAGCTGCGCGCTTTTGTTGAGGCGGACAGCAATCAACAGCGTGGCGAATGCGTGGTGCTGGTTGCTGGTTGGACAGCTCCCGAGACAGATCAAGTTGTCAGCAGTGAAGCCATGCGCATTCTTGATTTGTTGCTTAAAGAGATGCCGCTCAAGCGTGCGGCTGCATTGGCCGCTGAAATAACCGGTGAGCGCAAAAACGTGTTGTACCAAGTTGCGCTTGATAAGCAGAAAGCAGAGTAACGAATAGTGGCATTTAGCCTTGATCTAACAGTCGGACTTTAAATGTAGCCGCAGAAGTTTGGTTGTCGGGCGCTAATGCACGCTTTAAAGCTTGTTCTATACGCTGCGTACAGTTAACCTTCGCGCCGGAGAGTCGATTGGACAGTCGCTGCCCTCTATGAAAATTAGGGGGGGGAGGAAAGTCCGGGCTCCATAGGGCGAAGTGCCAGGTAATGCCTGGGAGGCGTGAGCCTACGGAAAGTGCCACAGAAAATAACCGCCTAAGCGCTTCGGCGCCGGTAAGGGTGAAAAGGTGCGGTAAGAGCGCACCGCACGTCTGGCAACAGTTCGTGGCTAGGTAAACCCCACTTGGAGCAAGACCAAATAGGGTCCCAAGGCGTGGCCCGCGCTGGGACCGGGTAGGTTGCTAAAGATGTCCAGTGATGGCCATCGTAGACGAATGACTGTTCAAGACAGAACCCGGCTTACAGATCGACTCTCCACCTTTTTCTCCCTGCTTGTTTCGCAAGCAGATAGGCATGTAGAAATGCTCGCTTCACCCCCTCGCTTTAGTTGCATGAAGAACCGCTCATCTTAATGTCAAAAAAACCTCACTCTTAAGAAACCACTTTAAGTTTGAAGTCCTGCGCATTGAATTAGCTGCGGATCGCTCCTCGAAAAAACCTTTCGCTTATTGCTGTACGTCTATTTACCCACCTAAATCTCCGTAATGTAAGGATTTTCCTTCGGGCCGCGCCTTGACGGTGTGGTAGGGGCATTCCTATAGTGTGCGCAAGTGGCGAAAAGTGGCATAAAGTGGGTTTTCCAGACGTAAAACGCTAATATTTGGAGTGCCGCCTCGTGTTTCGCGGAGCTAACGCAATCAGTCTCGATGCCAAGGGCCGTCTCGCAATGCCGAGCCGGTACCGTGACGAGCTGAATTCGAGAAGCTCCGGGCAACTGATCGTGACCATTGATGCGGTGGATCCCTGCTTATGTGTGTACCCGCTCGATGAGTGGGAATTGATTGAAACCAAGCTGCGGGCGTTGCCGTCGTTACGTGAAGAAAACCGACGTTTACAACGCTTGTTGATTGGTAATGCCGTCGATCTTGAGCTCGACGGCAGTGGTCGTTTTCTGGTGCCGCCGCGTTTGCGTGAGTATGCCAAGTTGGACAAGCGCGCGATGTTGGTGGGCCAGTTGAACAAGTTTCAACTGTGGGACGAGGATGCCTGGGAAGCCGTTTCTGCCGCTGACCTTGCAGCCATTCAACAACCGGGCGCGATGCCTGATGAACTGCGTGATTTAATTCTGTGACTATTGATAGCGACTTCAACCACATCACCGTACTGCTCGATGAAGCCGTAGAGGCTCTCGCCGTACGTCCTGATGGATGCTATCTGGATGGCACCTTTGGTCGCGGCGGACATAGCCGCCTGATACTCCAGCATCTTGGCCCCCAGGGGCGTCTCCTCGGGTTTGATAAAGATCCACAAGCGATTGCGACCGGGCAAGCGCTAGCGGCCGAAGACGGCCGCTTTGTCATTGTGCAGCGCAGCTTTGCTGAAATGGGATCCGAAGTGGCCGAGCGCGGCCTGGCGGGCAAGGTCAGCGGCGTTTTGCTCGACCTGGGCGTGTCTTCGCCACAGCTTGACGACCCGGAGCGTGGCTTCAGCTTCATGAATGACGGCCCGCTGGACATGCGCATGAACCCGAATGCGGGCATCAGCGCGGCGGAGTTCGTCAACACCGCCTCCCACGAAGAAATCACCCGTGTGTTCAAGGAATACGGCGAAGAGCGCTACGCCGGTCGCATGGCTCGTGCCGTGGTCGAGCGCCGTGAAATCACTCCGTTCGAGCGCACTGGCGATCTGGCTGAAGTACTCAAAGTTGCCAATCCGGCCTGGGAAAAGGGCAAGCACCCTGCGACCCGTACGTTCCAGGGCCTGCGTATTCACGTCAATAACGAACTCGGAGACCTGAAGGCCGGTCTTGAGGCGGCGCTGGAGTCGCTGGAAGTCGGCGGCCGTCTGGTTGTTATCAGCTTCCACTCCCTCGAGGACCGCATCGTCAAGCTGTTCATGCGTGATTTGGTCAAAGGTGAACCGGACAACCTGCCGCGTGGCTTGCCTGTCCAGCACAAAGCCTTTGAACCCAAGATCAAAATTCATGGCAAGGCGCAGTTCGCTTCTGAAGCTGAACTCAAAGCCAATCCGCGCTCGCGCAGCGCTGTCATGCGCGTTGCGGAGAAGCTTCGTTGAACAAGCTTTACGCCAAACCCCTCCCCGGCGGAAGCTTCTTCATGCTGCTGCTGTTTGTTGCCGTGCTGGTTTCAGCCGTGGGCGTTTCCTATAGCGCGCACTGGAACCGCCAATTGCTCAACACCCTGTATGGGGAGCTGAGCGTGCGTGACAAGGCCCAGGCAGAGTGGGGCCGCTTGATCCTTGAGCAGAGCACCTGGACTGCCCATAGCCGTATCGAAACCCTGGCCAGCGAACAACTGAAGATGCACATCCCCGGTGCAGCAGAAGTTCGGATGGTGACGCCATGATCAAACTCGAAGGCGCGCTCTATCCGTGGCGTTTTCGCGTGGTGCTGGGTTTACTGGCGCTGCTGGTAGGCGCGATCGCCTGCCAGATTATCTACCTGCAAGTGATCGACCACGATTTCTTGAAAGGTCAGGGCGATGCCCGCAGCTTGCGGCACATCACTATCCCGGCACACCGCGGCTTGATTACCGACCGTAATGGTGAGCCTCTGGCGGTCAGTACGCCGGTGACCACGCTGTGGGCCAACCCAAAAGAAATGCAGGCGGGTAAAGATCATTGGCCGGCATTGGCACGCGCGCTTGGGCAAGACCCTAAAGTGCTGACCGCGCGCCTGGAGCAGCAAGCCAACAAAGAATTCATTTACCTCGTTCGTGGCCTGACGCCTGAGCAGGGGCAAGTCGTGCTCGACCTCAAGGTTCCGGGCGTTTACGGCATTGAAGAGTTCCGCCGCTTCTACCCGGCCGGTGAAGTCACTGCTCACATGGTGGGCTTTACCGATATCGATGACAAAGGCCGTGAGGGAGTTGAACTGGCCTATGACGAATGGCTGGCCGGTGTGCCGGGCAAGCGACAGGTCATCAAGGACCGACGCGGTCGCCTGATCAAAGACATTCAAGTCACTAAAAACGCCAAGGCAGGGAAGACCTTGGCGTTGTCGATTGACCTGCGTCTGCAATACTTGGCCAACCGTGAACTGCGCAATGCGCTGGTCGAAAACGGTGCCAAGGCGGGCAGCCTGGTGATCATGGACGTAAAGACCGGCGAAATCCTCGCCATGGTCAACCAACCGACTTACAACCCGAACAACCGTCGCAACCTGCAACCGGCGATGATGCGTAACCGCGCCATGATCGACGTGTTCGAGCCGGGGTCAACGGTTAAGCCGATTTCGATGAGTGCGGCGCTGGAAACCGGTCGCTGGAAACCAACCGACAAGGTTGAGGTGTACCCGGGTACCTTGCAGTTGGGCAAATACACCATTCGTGACGTATCGCGTACTGAAGGCCCGGTGCTGGACCTGACCGGCATCCTGATCAACTCCAGTAACGTGGGCATGAGTAAGGTCGCCTTCGATATCGGTGGCGAAGCGATTTTCCGTCAGATGGCGAAAATGGGCCTGGGCCAGGACACCGGTCTGGGCTTCCCCGGCGAGCGTGTGGGTAACCTGCCTAACTACCGTGAATGGCGCAAAGCCGAAACCGCGACCCTGTCTTACGGCTACGGTGTTTCCGTGACCGCCATCCAGTTGGTTCACGCGTTCTCGGCATTGGCCAACAACGGCAAGCTGGCACCGCTGACCTTGCTCAAAGCCGACAAGGACAAGCCCGTACAAGCCACGCAAGTCATGCCGGAACAGGTCGCCAAGACCTTGCAGGGCATGCTCCAGGAAGTGATCGAAAACCCGCGTGGTGTCTGGCGTGCCAAGGTGCCGGCGTATCACGTCGGCGGCAAGTCGGGTACGGCGCGTAAAACCTCGTCCGGCGGCGTTAAAGGCTACGCGGTCAACTCTTACCGTTCCCTGTTTGCCGGTTTTGGCCCGATGAGCGATCCGCGCTACGCGATCGTGGTCGTGATCGATGAGCCGAGCAAGGCGGGCTACTTCGGTGGTCTGGTATCGGCGCCGGTCTTCAGCAAAGTGATGTCCGGTACGTTGCGCCTGATGAACGTGACCCCGGACAACCTGCCTACGGCAGCAGAGCAACAAGCTGCGACCGCTGCAGCAGCCAAAGGAGGGCGCGGCTAATGTCCCTGAACCTGATCAAGATTTTCCCTAACGCGGGTCACGACGTGATGATCCGTGAGTTGACCCTCGACAGCCGCAGTGTGCGTGCCGGTGATTTGTTTCTCGCGGTGCCGGGCGCCAAGCTCGATGGCCGTGAACACATTGCCGATGCCTTGCAGCGTGGCGCAGCCGCTGTGGCCTATGAAGTCGAAGGCGCTTCGGTGTTGCCGATTACCGATGTACCGCTGATCCCTGTCAAAGGCTTGATCGCCCAACTGTCTGACCTGGCCGGGCGCTTTTATGGTGAGCCAAGCCACGCCCTCAACCTGGTGGGCGTGACCGGCACCAATGGCAAAACCAGCGTGACGCAACTGGTCGCGCAAGCGCTTGATCACCTGGGCCAACACTGCGGCATCATTGGCACGCTGGGTACCGGTTTTTACGGTGCGCTGCAAAGCGGGCGCAACACCACGCCGGACCCGATTGCCGTGCAAGCCATGTTGGCCGACCTGAAAAAGGCCGGGGCCAAAGCCGTTGCCATGGAAGTGTCGTCCCACGGGCTGGATCAAGGTCGGGTCAGTGCGTTGGCGTTCGACGTGGCCGTGATGACCAACTTGTCCCGCGATCATCTGGACTATCACGGCACCATGGAGGCTTATGCAGCCGCCAAGGCCAAGCTGTTTGCCTGGCCCGATCTGAGCAGCCGGGTGGTGAACCTGGATGACGAGTTCGGCCGTCAATTGGCGGGCGAAAAACACCCCTCGAAACTGATCAGTTACAGCCTCGAAGATAGCAGCGCTTACCTGTATTGCCGTGACGCGGTGTTCGATGACGATGGTGTGCGCGCCACGTTGGTAACCCCGCAAGGCGAGCACCTGTTGCGCAGCACTCTGCTCGGTCGTTTCAACCTGAGCAACGTCCTCGCGGCAGTGGGTGCGTTGCTCGGTCTCGACTATGCGCTCGATGAAATTCTCAAAGTTTTGCCCAAGCTGGAAGGCCCGGTGGGTCGCATGCAGCGCCTGGGCGGCGGCAGCAAGCCGCTGGTCGTGGTCGATTATGCCCACACCCCGGACGCCCTGGAAAAAGTACTGGCGGCCCTGCGTCCTCACGCCAAAGGTCAATTGCAATGCCTGTTCGGCTGTGGCGGCGACCGTGATCGCGGCAAGCGCCCGATCATGGCCGAAGTGGTCGAGCGGTTGGCTGACGCCGTACTGGTGACAGACGATAACCCGCGCAGCGAAGACCCGGCGCAGATCTTCAGCGATATCCGTACAGGCTTTGCCAACGCTGACAAGGTGACCTTTGTCGCCGGTCGCGGTGCCGCCATTGCCCAGATCATCGCCAATGCCCACGCCGAAGACGTCATCGTGCTGGCCGGTAAAGGTCACGAGGACTATCAGGAAATCAACGGCGAACGCCACGATTTCTCTGACCTGGTCGAAGCTGAAAAAGCCCTCAAAGCCTGGGAGGCTGCGCATGCTTAAGCCTTTGTTGTTGAGCGAAGTGGCAGCCACCCTGAACGGCCGTGTGGTCGGTGCAGACGCGTCTTTCAGCGGTGTCAGCATCGACAGCCGCGCCATTGGTCAGGGCCAGTTGTTCATTGCCCTGACCGGCCCGCGCTTTGATGGCCATGACTATTTGAATGACGTCGCTGCAAAAGGCGCCGTCGCAGCCCTTGTTGAGCACGAAGTGCCTGAGTCGGCCTTGCCTCAACTGGTGGTCGCGGATACCCGTGTCGCGTTGGGCCAATTGGGCGCGCTGAACCGTGCTGGCTACGACAAGCCGGTTGCGGCCATCACCGGCTCCAGCGGCAAAACCACGATCAAGGAAATGCTGGCCTGCATCCTGCGCACGCGTGGCCCGGTGCTGGCGACCAAAGGCAACTTGAATAACGACTTGGGCGTGCCGCTGACCCTGCTCGAACTGACCCGGGAACACACCTCGGCGGTCATCGAACTGGGTGCTTCGCGCATCGGCGAAATCGCCTACACCGTGGCCATGACCAAGCCCCACGTTGCGGTGCTGAACAACGCCGGTACCGCCCACGTGGGTGAGTTCGGCGGCCCTGACAAAATCGTCGAGGCCAAAGGTGAAATTATTGAAGGCCTGGCGGCAGACGGCATCGCCGTGCTCAACCTCGATGACAAGGCTTTTGCCATCTGGCACGCCCGCGCAGCCGGTCGCAAGGTGCTCAGCTTCTCGCTGAAAAACCCTGAAGCAGATTTCTACGCCAGTGATTTGAGCCTGGATGCGCGGGGTTGCCCACGTTTTACCTTGCACAGCCCGCAAGGTATCGAGCCGGTTCAAATCAACCTGTTGGGCACGCATAACGTGGCCAATGCCTTGGCCGCCGCGGCTGCCGCCCATGCGCTGGGTGTGTCGTTGTTCGGCATCAAAACCGGCCTTGAGGCCGTGCAGCCGGTCAAAGGGCGTGCGGTCGCGCAAGTGACTAGCACAGGCCTGCGAATTATTGATGACACTTACAACGCAAACCCCACCTCAATGTGCGCTGCCGTTGATATACTCGCCGCCTTTTCCGGTCGTACCGTCCTGGTACTCGGAGACATAGGCGAGCTGGGTGAGTGGGCGGAGCAAGGACATCGTGAAGTAGGCGCTTATGCCGCCGACAAGGTTTCAGCGCTCTATGCGGTGGGACCGCTGATGGCTCATGCCGTCGCTGCATTTGGACACCAGGCTCGTCACTTTGCCAATCAGGCTGACCTGATCACGGCACTTCGCACTGAGCACGAAAAAAACACCACTATTTTGATCAAGGGCTCGCGCAGCGCAGCGATGGAGAACGTCGTTGCGGCACTGTGCGGTTCCTGCGGGGAGAAACATTAATGCTGCTGCTTCTAGCGGAGTATCTACAACAGTTTTACAAGGGCTTCGCAGTCTTCCAGTACCTGTCCCTGCGCGGGATTTTGGGTGTACTGACCGCGCTGTCGTTGTCGTTGTGCCTGGGCCCGTGGATGATCCGCACGTTGCAAAACCGTCAGATCGGCCAATCGGTGCGTAACGATGGTCCGCAATCACACCTGTCCAAATCCGGCACCCCGACCATGGGCGGTGCGTTGATCTTGTCGGCCATTACCATCAGCACCTTGCTATGGGCTGACCTGAGCAACCGTTATGTGTGGGTCGTGTTGCTGGTGACCCTGCTGTTTGGCGCCATTGGCTGGGTTGACGACTACCGCAAGGTCATCGAAAAGAACTCGCGCGGGCTGCCAAGCCGCTGGAAGTACTTCTGGCAATCGGTGTTCGGCCTGGCTGCGGCGATCTTCCTGTACGTGACCGCGCCAAGCGCCGTCGAGACCACTTTGATCCTGCCGATTCTTAAAGATGCCAGCATTCCACTGGGCATCGGCTTTGTCGTGCTGACCTATTTTGTGATCGTCGGTTCGAGCAACGCGGTCAACCTGACTGACGGCCTCGATGGCCTGGCAATCATGCCAACCGTGATGGTCGGCGGCGCGCTGGGTATCTTCTGCTACCTGTCGGGCAACCTGAAATTCGCTGACTATCTGCTGATCCCGTATGTCCCGGGCGCCGGTGAGCTGATTGTATTCTGCGGCGCACTGATTGGCGCCGGGCTTGGCTTCCTGTGGTTCAACACCTACCCGGCACAAGTGTTCATGGGCGACGTCGGCGCACTGGCGCTGGGTGCTGCGCTGGGCACCATCGCGGTCATCGTGCGCCAAGAAATCGTGCTGTTCATCATGGGCGGTGTGTTCGTGATGGAAACCCTGTCGGTGGTCATCCAGGTCGCGTCGTTCAAGCTGACCGGTAAGCGGGTATTCCGCATGGCGCCGATACACCACCACTTTGAACTCAAGGGCTGGCCTGAGCCACGCGTGATCGTCCGTTTCTGGATTATCACCGTGATCCTCGTGTTGATCGGCCTTGCCACGCTGAAGCTGAGGTAGAACCTGTGTCTCTGATCGCTTCTGACCACTTCCGCATCGTTGTCGGCCTCGGCAAGAGCGGCATGTCCCTGGTGCGCTTTCTGGCGAGCCGGGGTGTGTCGTTTGCCGTAGCGGACACGCGGGAAAATCCCCCGGAGCTGGCCACGCTGCGCCGTGACTATCCGCAGGTGGACGTGCGTTGTGGCGAGCTGGACGTCGAGTTCCTGTGCCGCGCCGATGAGCTCTACGTGAGCCCCGGCCTGGCCCTGGCGACGCCTGCGCTGCAAGCGGCCGCTGCCCGTGGGGTGAAGCTGTCGGGCGACATCGACCTGTTCGCGCGTAACGCGAAAGCCCCCATCGTGGCAATCAGTGGTTCCAACGCGAAAAGCACCGTGACCACGCTGGTGGGCGAAATGGCCGCGGCGGCCGGCAAGCGTGTGGCCGTGGGCGGCAACCTTGGCACCCCGGCGCTGGACCTGCTCAGCGATGACATCGAACTGTACGTGATGGAACTCTCGAGCTTCCAGCTCGAAACGACCAACGACCTCGGCGCTGAAGTCGCCACCGTGCTCAACATCAGCGAAGACCACATGGACCGCTACAGCGGCCTGCCGGCGTATCACTTGGCCAAGCACCGGATTTTCCGTGGCGCTCGCCAAGTAGTGTTCAACCGTCAGGACGCACTCACCCGTCCGCTGATGGGCGAAGGCCTGCCGTGCTGGTCGTTCGGCTTGAGCGTTCCCGATTTCAAGGCGTTTGGCCTGCGCGAAGAGCAGGGCGAAAAATACCTGGCCTTCGAATTCCAGAACCTGATGCCCGTGCGTGAATTGAAAATCCGTGGCGCGCACAACCAGGCCAACGCCTTGGCTGCGCTGGCGCTGGGGCATGCCGTGGGCTTGCCGTTCGACGCCATGCTGTCGAGCCTGCGCACGTTTGCCGGTCTTGAGCACCGCTGCCAATGGGTCCGCGAAATGGACGGCGTGAGCTATTACAACGACTCCAAAGCCACCAACGTCGGTGCTGCTCTGGCGGCCATTGAAGGCTTGGGCTCGGACATGGACGGCAAGCTGATCCTGATCGCCGGCGGTGACGGCAAGGGCGCTGATTTCAGCGGCCTGCGCGATTCCGTCGCCAAACACTGCCGCGCCGTGGTGTTGATGGGCCGTGATAGCGGTCTGATCGCCGATGCGCTGGGTGATGCGGTTCCGCAAATTCGTGCCACATCGCTGGACGACGCCATCGCGCAAAGCCGTGCACAGGCTCGCCTAGGTGACGCGGTACTGCTGTCGCCCGCGTGCGCCAGCTTTGACATGTTTAAAAATTACGAAGAACGCGGCCACCTCTTTGCGCGCGCAGTGGAGGCATTGGCATGATCTTCGGATTCCTGAAACCTTACCCTTCGCCGTTGATCACGGGCCGTGGCATAGACCTCGACTTCCCGCTGCTGGCCGGTTGCCTGGCGCTGCTGGGCCTGGGGCTGGTGATGATCACCTCGGCATCGTCCGAAGTGGCGGCGTTGCAGTCGGGTAACACGCTGTACCACATGATCCGGCACCTGTTTTACATCGTGCTCGGTCTGGGTGCGTGCATCATGACCATGATGGTGCCGATTGCGACCTGGCAGCGTATGGGCTTCATGTTGTTGATCGGTGCGTTCGGCTTGCTGGTCATGGTGTTGCTGCCGGGCATTGGCCGTGAGGTCAACGGTTCGATGCGCTGGATCGGTTTCAGCTTCTTTAACGTGCAGCCTTCGGAAATCGCCAAGGTGTTTGTGGTGATTTACCTCGCCGGCTACCTGGTGCGTCAGCAGAAGGAAGTGCGCGACAGCTGGATGGGCTTCTTCAAGCCCTTCATCGTGTTGCTGCCCATGGCCGGTCTGTTGCTGATGGAGCCTGACTTCGGCGCCACCGTCGTAATGATGGGCGCAGCGGCGGCCATGTTGTTCCTCGGCGGTGTGGGCCTGTTCCGCTTCGCGCTGATGGTGGCGTTGGCGGTGGGCGCGGTGTTCGTGCTGGTTCAAGCACAGCCGTACCGGATGGCGCGTCTGATTACCTTTACCGACCCATGGTCCGACCAGTTTGGTTCGGGCTACCAACTCACCCAGGCACTGATCGCGTTCGGTCGCGGCGAGTGGTTCGGGGTGGGCTTGGGCAACAGCGTACAAAAGCAGTTCTACCTGCCTGAAGCGCACACCGACTTCGTGTTCTCGGTATTGGCTGAAGAACTCGGCGTGGTCGGTTCGTTGCTGACCGTGGCGCTGTTCGTGTTCGTCTGTGTGCGCGGCATGTACATCGGCATGTGGGCAGAGCGCGCCAAACAATACTTCTCGGCTTACATGGCGTACGGCTTGTCGTTCCTGTGGATCGGCCAGTTCCTGATCAACATCGGGGTAAACGTCGGTCTGCTGCCGACCAAAGGCCTGACCTTGCCATTCCTCAGTTATGGCGGCAGTTCGTTGGTGATTTGCTGTGTGTGTATGGGTTTGTTGCTGCGCATCGAGTGGGAGAGTCGAACCCACCTGGGCAGCGAAGAGACCGACTTCAAAGAAAGCGACTTCGCAGAGGAGCCGAACCATGGGCGCTAATGTGCTGATCATGGCGGGCGGCACCGGCGGGCATGTGTTCCCGGCGCTGGCTTGCGCGCGTGAGTTTGAAGCGCGTGGCTACACCGTGCACTGGCTCGGAACACCGCGAGGCATCGAAAACGAACTGGTCGAACCGGCAGGCTTTACCCTGCACCGGATCAACGTCACGGGCCTGCGTGGCAAAGGCAAACTGTCGCTGCTCAAAGCACCGTTTGTGTTGCTCAAGGCCTTGTTTCAGGCACGCGCAATCATCCGCCAACTCAAGCCCGTGTGTGTACTCGGGTTTGGCGGCTATGTGACCGGGCCTGGTGGCTTGGCGGCCAAAACCTGCGGCGTGCCGGTGATCATTCACGAGCAGAACGCCGTGGCCGGTACCGCCAACCGTTTATTGGTGCCGATGACGAGCCGTGTGTGTGAAGCCTTCCCGCAGACGTTTGCCGCCTCCGACAAACTGCGCACTACCGGCAACCCGGTGCGCCCCGAACTGTTCACCCTGGCGCCCCGCGCTGCACTCGAAGGGCGCAAGGCGCGTTTGCTGGTGCTGGGCGGCAGCCTGGGCGCCGAGCCCCTGAACAAATTACTGCCTGAAGCCTTGGCCAACGTAGCGGCTGAGCTGCGCCCTGAAGTGTTTCATCAGGCGGGCAAACAACACGATGAAATCACCGCCCAGCGTTATACCGCGGCCGGTGTCGAGGCAGATGTTCAGCCCTTCATCAAAGACATGGCCCACGCCTATGGCTGGGCCGACCTGGTGGTTTGTCGCGCAGGCGCGCTGACCGTCAGTGAACTGGCTGCGGCCGGTCTGCCTTCGCTGCTGGTGCCGTTGCCCCACGCGATTGACGACCATCAGAGCCGTAATGCTGACTTTTTGGCACGGGAGGGCGCGGCCTTCCTGATGCCGCAAGCGACAACTGGCGCGGCCGAACTGGCGGCTCGCCTGACAGAGGTATTGATGCAACCGGAACGACTCAACAGCATGGCGGCCAACGCGCGTCGCCTGGCCAAACCTGATGCCACCCGTAACGTTGTCGACATCTGCCTGGAGGTGGCCAATGGTTGAGAATCAAAAAGCCATGCCGCAACCGGAAATGCGCCGCATCCGTCGTATCCACTTCGTCGGTATCGGCGGCGTGGGCATGTGCGGGATCGCTGAGGTATTGCTGAACCTGGGCTATCAGGTGTCGGGCTCTGACCTCAATGCATCGGCGGTCACCGAACGCCTTGAGTCGTTTGGCGCGCACATCTTTATCGGCCACCGCGCCGAGAACGCTGCCAACGCCGATGTACTGGTGGTGTCCAGCGCTGTAAACACCTCCAACCCGGAAGTCGCCAGTGCGCTTGAGCGCCGCATTCCGGTGGTGCCACGGGCTGAAATGCTGGCTGAGCTGATGCGCTATCGCCACGGCATCGCCGTTGCCGGCACGCACGGTAAAACCACCACTACCAGCCTGTTGGCTTCGGTGTTCGCGGCCGGTGGTCTGGACCCGACGTTCGTGATCGGTGGCCGTCTGAATGCAGCAGGCACCAATGCCCAGCTGGGCACCAGCCGTTACCTGATTGCCGAAGCTGACGAGAGCGATGCCAGCTTCTTGCACCTGCAACCGCTGGTTGCGGTGGTCACCAACATCGACGCCGATCACATGGCGACCTACGAAGGCGACTTCAACAAACTGAAGAAAACCTTCGTCGAGTTCCTCCACAACCTGCCGTTCTACGGCTTGGCTGTGCTGTGCCTGGACGATCCGGTGGTGCGTGAAATCCTGCCGCTGGTCAAACGCCCGACCGTGACCTACGGCTTCAGCGAAGCCGCTGACGTACGCGCAATCAATGTGCGCCAGCAGGGCATGCAAACCTTCTTCACCGTGCTGCGCCCAGACCGCGAGCCGCTGGATGTGTCGGTCAACATGCCGGGCAACCACAACGTACTGAACGCCTTGGCCACCATCTGCATCGCCTCCGATGAAGGCATCAGCGATGAAGCCATCGTTCAGGGCCTGTCGGGCTTCCAGGGTGTGGGTCGCCGCTTCCAGGTCTACGGCGAACTGCCGGTCGACGGCGGCAGCGTGATGCTGGTGGACGACTACGGTCACCACCCGACCGAAGTTGCTGCAGTGATTAAAGCCGTGCGCGGTGGTTGGCCTGAGCGCCGCCTGGTCATGGTTTACCAGCCGCACCGCTTTAGCCGTACCCGCGACCTGTACGACGATTTCGTGCAAGTGCTGGCCGACGCCAACGTGTTGCTGTTGATGGAAGTCTACCCGGCGGGCGAAGAGCCGATTCCGGGCGCGGACAGCCGCCAGCTGTGCCACAGCATCCGTCAGCGCGGCCAGTTGGACCCGATCTACATCGAGCGCGGCGTTGAGCTGGCGCCGATCGTCAAGCCGCTGCTGCGTGCGGGCGACATTCTGCTGTGCCAAGGGGCGGGCGATATCGGCCGTCTGGCACCGCAACTGATTAAAAGTCCGTTGTTCGCCGGTGCTGTAATCGCCGCCAACGAGGGGAAACTGAAATGACTGCTGCCTACGCCACGCTGTTTTCGACCATCGCCCCCGCCGATTTCGGCCGGGTGGCGGTGCTCTTTGGCGGCAAAAGTGCTGAACGTGAAGTGTCCCTGAAATCGGGTAATGCGGTTCTCAAGGCGTTGCTGGACGCGGGTGTTAACGCCTTCGGTATCGATGTGGGCGATGACTTCATCAGCCGTATCACCGCTGAAAAAATCGACCGCGCCTTTATCATCCTCCACGGCCGTGGCGGTGAAGATGGCAGCATGCAAGGCCTGCTGGAATGCCTGGGCATCCCTTACACCGGCAGCGGCATTCTGGCGTCGGCCTTGGCCATGGACAAGCTGCGCACCAAGCAGGTGTGGCACAGCCTGGGGATTCCAACCCCGCGTCACGCCGTGTTGAGCAGTGAAGCCGATTGTATTTCTGCGGCGAAGGAACTGAGCTTCCCTTTGATCGTCAAACCGGCCCATGAAGGTTCAAGTATCGGTATGGCCAAAGTGAACAGTGCAGACGAATTGATCGTCGCCTGGACCGAGGCCAGTAAGTACGACTCGCAAGTGCTGGTTGAGCAATGGATCCACGGTCCGGAGTTCACCATCGCCACCCTGCGTGACCAAGTGTTGCCACCTATCGCACTGGGCACGCCGCATACGTTCTACGACTACGACGCCAAATACGTGTCTGAGGATACTCAGTACCGGATTCCGTGCGGCCTTGATAGCGACAAAGAGCAAGAGCTGATGGAACTCACGGCCAAAGCCTGTGAGGCGATCGGGATTGCCGGTTGGGGTCGTCTGGACGTGATGCAAGACGTCGATGGTCAGTTCTGGTTGCTTGAGGTCAACACCGCGCCGGGCATGACGGACCATAGCCTGGTGCCGATGGCAGCCAAGGCGGCGGGTCTGGATTTCCAACAACTGGTGCTGTCGATTCTGGCCGCCAGTGTTGAGACACGAGGTTAAGACCATGCCAGGCGCATCGCTTCGTCATCAGCAACCTGTCCCCGGCCGCAAGCCGGTGCCACGGGGTGCCAGCCGGATGGTGGCTAAAGAGCCGATGTCGGTGCGTGTGCCAAAAGCCAATTTTGGCTTTTTGAAAGTGCTGTTTTGGCCTGTGTTGCTGGTGGCCCTGGGGTTCGGTACGTACGAAGGTGCACAACGCCTGATGCCGTACGCGGACCGCCCGATCACCAACATCAATGTGCAGGGTGACTTGACCTACATCAGTCAGCAGGCCGTGCAACAGCGTATTGCTCCTTATGTGGCCGCGAGTTTCTTTACGGTCGATCTGGAAGGCATGCGCACTGAGCTGGAACAAATGCCATGGATTGCTCACGCCGAAGTCCGTCGGGTGTGGCCGGACCAAGTGGTGATTCGCCTTGAAGAGCAACTGCCGGTTGCGCGCTGGGGCGATGAAGCATTGCTGAACAACCAGGGCCAGGCATTCACCCCGCGTGAGCTGGCCAACTACGAACATTTGCCGCAGCTGTTTGGCCCACAACGGGCCCAGCAGCAAGTGATGCAGCAGTATCAGGTGTTGAGCCAGATGCTGCGTCCGATGGGCTTTTCCATTGCCCGGCTGGAATTGCGTGAGCGCGGTAGCTGGTTCCTGACCACCGGAGCCGGCAGTGCAGGGCCTGGGATCGAGTTGCTGTTGGGGCGCGATCACTTGGTAGAAAAAATGCGTCGCTTCATAGCCATCTATGAAAAAACGCTGAAAGAACAGATTACAAACATTGCGCGCATTGATTTGCGTTATGCCAACGGATTGGCCGTCGGCTGGCGGGAACCTGTGGCACCCACGATAGCCCAACCCGCTGTCGCGAAGAATTAAGAAGAGGCAGGACCCATGGCAAATGTGCAAAGCGGCAAAATGATCGTTGGTCTCGATATCGGTACCTCCAAGGTGGTGGCGCTGGTAGGCGAGGTTGGTGAAGACGGCACGATCGAAATCGTCGGTATTGGCACGCATCCGTCCCGGGGCCTGAAGAAGGGCGTGGTGGTCAACATCGAGTCCACCGTGCAGTCGATCCAGCGCGCGATTGAAGAAGCGCAGCTGATGGCCGGTTGCCGGATCCACTCGGCGTTCGTCGGCGTTGCGGGTAACCATATCCGCAGCCTGAACTCCCACGGCATCGTTGCCATCCGTGATCGTGAAGTGAGCACGGCTGACCTTGAGCGCGTGCTTGACGCTGCCCAGGCAGTGGCCATTCCGGCAGACCAGCGTGTGTTGCACACCCTGGCGCAGGACTACGTGATCGACAACCAGGAGGGCGTTCGTGAGCCGCTGGGCATGTCGGGCGTACGTCTGGAAGCCAAAGTGCACGTGGTGACTTGCGCGGTAAATGCTGCGCAGAACATTGAGAAATGCGTGCGTCGCTGTGGCCTTGAGGTGGATGACATCATCCTCGAGCAACTGGCGTCGGCTTACTCGGTATTGACCGATGACGAGAAAGAACTGGGCGTGTGCCTGGTCGACATCGGCGGTGGCACCACGGATATCGCGATCTTCACTGAAGGCGCTATTCGTCACACCGCGGTGATCCCGATTGCGGGTGATCAGGTCACCAACGACATCGCGATGGCGTTGCGTACCCCGACCCAATACGCCGAAGAAATCAAAATCCGTTACGCCTGCGCACTGGCCAAACTGGCCAGCGCGGGTGAAACCATCAAAGTACCGAGCGTGGGCGACCGTCCTCCGCGCGAGCTGTCCCGCCAGGCCTTGGCCGAAGTGGTTGAGCCGCGTTACGACGAATTGTTCACATTGATCCAGGCAGAGCTGCGTCGCAGCGGCTACGAAGACCTGATCCCGGCCGGCATCGTGCTGACCGGTGGCACTTCGAAAATGGAAGGCGCTGTCGAGCTGGCTGAGGAGATCTTCCACATGCCGGTTCGCCTGGGCGTACCGCACAGCTTCAAAGGCTTGTCCGACGTTGTGCGCAATCCGATTTACTCCACCGCTGTGGGCTTGTTGCTGTACGGGCTGCAAAAGCAGTCGGACGGTATTTCCATATCGGGTATCAGCAACCGCGACAGCTACAGCAGTGAAGAACAAAAAGCCCCTGTGTTCGAGCGCCTCAAGCGCTGGGTTCAGGGCAACTTTTAAAGCTTGAGCAGTAAAAGATTCAAAAGCAGTAGAAGTAGGCGAAATAACTAGAGAATGTAAGGAGAGGGACCATGTTCGAACTCGTAGACAACATCCCGCAGA
The DNA here is from genome assembly GCF_009600525.1 of Pseudomonas sp. FSL R10-1350. Classification (NCBI taxonomy): domain Bacteria; kingdom Pseudomonadati; phylum Pseudomonadota; class Gammaproteobacteria; order Pseudomonadales; family Pseudomonadaceae; genus Pseudomonas; species Pseudomonas sp. FSL R10-1350. The sequence continues at coordinate 111,595 of NZ_WIVR01000001.1, read as the reverse complement.
GCCCGGTAATCAAAGTTATCGGTGTTGGTGGTGGCGGTGGCAATGCTGTTAACCACATGGTTAAGAGCAACATCGAAGGCGTGGAATTCATCTGCGCCAACACTGACGCACAAGCGCTGAAGAACATTGGCGCGCGTACCATCCTGCAATTGGGCACCGGTGTGACCAAAGGCCTGGGTGCTGGCGCCAATCCTGAGGTCGGTCGTCAGGCCGCTCTGGAAGACCGCGAGCGCATCGCTGAAGTGTTGCAGGGCACCAACATGGTGTTCATCACCACGGGCATGGGCGGTGGTACCGGTACCGGTGCTGCGCCGATCATTGCCGAAGTGGCCAAGGAAATGGGCATCCTCACCGTTGCGGTGGTGACACGTCCGTTCCCGTTTGAAGGTCGCAAGCGCATGCAGATCGCTGACGAAGGTATTCGTCTGCTGTCCGAAAGCGTTGACTCGTTGATTACGATTCCGAACGAAAAACTGCTGACCATCCTCGGTAAAGACGCCAGCCTGCTGTCGGCTTTCGCCAAGGCCGATGACGTACTGGCCGGTGCCGTTCGCGGTATCTCCGACATCATCAAGCGTCCGGGCATGATCAACGTCGACTTTGCCGACGTGCGCACCGTGATGAGCGAAATGGGCATGGCAATGATGGGCACTGGCTGCGCCAGCGGTCCTAACCGTGCACGTGAAGCGACCGAAGCGGCCATCCGCAACCCGCTGCTCGAAGACGTGAACCTGGAAGGTGCTCGCGGCATCCTGGTAAACATCACAGCCGGTCCTGACTTGTCTCTGGGTGAATACTCCGACGTGGGCAGCATCATCGAAGCGTTCGCTTCGGAGCACGCAATGGTCAAGGTCGGTACTGTTATCGATCCGGACATGCGCGACGAACTGCACGTGACCGTGGTTGCTACCGGTCTGGGCGCGAAAATCGAGAAGCCGGTCAAGGTTATCGACAACACCGTTCAGGCATCGTACGCAACGGCTTCGGCCCAGCCAGCGCCTTCGCGTCAAGAACCGCGTGTCGAGCGTCAGGAGCTGCCAGCGGTTAACTACCGTGACCTGGACCGCCCAACCGTGATGCGTAATCAGGCTCAGCACGGCGCAACAGCCGCTGCCAAGCTGAATCCGCAAGATGATCTGGACTACCTGGACATCCCGGCATTCCTGCGTCGTCAGGCTGATTAATGAAATCAATCAGGGGGATTCAGGTGATTGGTGTTCAGCAAAGGCTCGGTCTGCTATTATCGCCAGCCTTTGTTGATACCAGTTCGCAATTTGCGCTGAAGCGGCCAATGCCATGATTAAACAACGCACCCTGAAAAATATTATCCGTGCCACAGGTGTCGGCCTGCACTCCGGTGAGAAGGTCTACCTGACCCTCAAGCCTGCGCCTGTGGACACCGGCATCGTGTTTTGTCGTGCAGACCTTGACCCTGTGGTGCAGATTCCTGCTCGCGCGGAAAACGTCGGCGAGACGACGATGTCGACCACGTTGGTCAACGGCGATGTAAAAGTAGACACGGTAGAGCATTTGCTCTCGGCCATGGCTGGCCTTGGGATCGATAACGCCTACGTCGAACTCTCCGCGTCTGAAGTCCCGATTATGGACGGTAGCGCCGGACCTTTCGTGTTTTTGATTCAATCTGCCGGCCTGGAAGAACAGGACGCGCCGAAGAAGTTCATCCGTATCCTGCGTGAAGTGACAGTGGAAGATGGCGACAAGCGCGCTACTTTCGTCCCTTTCGAAGGCTTCAAGGTGAGCTTCGAGATCGATTTCGATCACCCGGTTTTCCGTAACCGCACCCAAAGTGCAAGCGTGGATTTCTCAAGCACTTCATTTGTAAAAGAAGTCAGCCGCGCGCGTACCTTTGGTTTCATGAGTGACATCGAGTACCTGCGCAAGCACAACCTCGCACTCGGCGGCAGCGTGGAAAACGCGATCGTAGTCGATTCCGATGGTGTACTGAACGAAGACGGCCTTCGCTACGAAGACGAATTCGTGAAGCACAAAATCCTCGACGCCATTGGCGATCTCTACCTGTTGGGCAATAGCCTGATTGGTGAGTTCAAGGGCTTCAAGTCTGGCCATGCCCTGAACAACCAGCTGCTTCGCAAGCTGATTGAACAGACTGATGCATGGGAAGTCGTGACCTTTGAAGACGCCAGCACTGCACCGATCTCGTACATGCGTCCGGTTGCGGCAGTTTAAGTAAAACTTCATTCTCTAGTTTTTGAAGGCCACCCTCGGGTGGTCTTTTTTTTTACCCGATGTTTAACGTAAATCTGTAGGAGCGAGCTTGTCTCGCGATCTTTTGATCTTGGCTGGGGCAGCTTCGCCACCCATCGCAGCCTTCGTGCCTCGTCAGCGACTACGCCGGACGTAGCCTCGCAGGGAGGTGCACATTTGTAGGAGCGAGCTTGCTCGCGATCTTTTGATCTCGGGTGGGGCAGCTTCGCCACCCATCGCAGCCTTCGTGCCTCGGCAGCGACTACGCCGGACGTAGCCTCGCAAAGCTCGTCAACTGCTACGGGCGGTGCACATTTGTAGGAGCGAGCTTGTCTCGCGATCTTTTGATCTTGGGTGGGGCAGCTTCGCCACCCATCGCAGCCTTCGTGCCTCGTCTGCGACTACGCCGGACGTAGCCTCGCAAAGCTCGTCAACTGCTACGGGCGGTGCACATTTGTAGGAGCGATCTTTTGATCTTGGGTGGGACAGCTTCGCCACCCATCGCAGCCTTCGTGCCTCGGCAGCGGTTACAAGCCGGACGTAGCCTCGCAAAGCTCGTCAACTGCTACGGGCGGTGCACATCTGTAGGAGCGAGCTTGTCTCGCGATCTTTTGATCTTAAAGATCGCAACTGCCGTATACAAAGGTCATACCAACGGCGGCTTCACCGCATTCAACCCCGTCTCATTGATGTTCACGACCCGGTTACGCCCGGCTTTCTTGGCTTGATACAGCGCCTTGTCAGCGGCGCTCAACAACGCGTCCTGGGTTTCACCCGGCTTGGCATAACGGGTGCACGAGCCCAGGCTGATGGTCAGCTTTTTATGCTCCGGCAACACCGGGGGCATTTGCTCGACGGCGAGGCGGATTTTTTCGCACAGCAGGCGCGTATTGGCGGCCTCTGTTTCGGTCAGTACCACCGCAAACTCTTCGCCCCCGTAACGGGCTGCCAAGTCCGAAGGGCGGCGAACATGGGTCTTGATCACGGCGGCGACCTGACGGATGGCTTCATCACCTGCCTGATGGCCGTAGAGATCATTGAAAGCCTTGAAGTGGTCGATATCAATCATCACCAGCGACAGCGGGCAGCCCGTGCGTTGCGCCCGGCGCCATTCCAGATCCAGGGCCCGATCCAGTGTGCGGCGGTTGGCCAGCCCGGTCAGCGGGTCGGTTGACGTCAAGGCGGCTAGATCACGCTCGGCATGCAGGCGCAAATTCAATTCGCGAATCAGCAACCAGGTCAGCCACAGCAGGCCCAGGCATAACAGCAGCGTGACGCTGCCGATCACTAATGCCGTGTGCTGCCAATTACTGAAAATGCTCGAGGCCGCTATCGCCACCACCACGATAATGGGCAGGTCGTGCACCTGAGCGAAGGTGTACAGGCGCTCGTGGTGATAAATGCCGGACATGGCAATAAAACTGCCAAAGCGCTCATTTAAGAACCGCCGGAAGTTGGGCGCCTGGCTGAGGTCCTGGCCGATTGAGATTTTACTGGTCGGCGGGTACTGCAACATCAGCGTGCCATCCGTGTCGAGCAGGCTGATATTGCCGCTGGGGCCAATGTCCAGGCCCCGGAACAGGTTTTGGAAATACGATATTTTCAGTTTTCCGACAGCCACACCGGCAAAAGTCCCGTCCTCAGCCACCAGTCTGCGACTGAGATAGATGATCCATTCGGGGCTGTCTGAACTGGCGAGATAGGGGTGGCTGATGAACAGTTCATCGCGGGTACTGTTTTGCTGCACGCTGAACCACGGCTGTTGGGTGGCGTTCGGGGGTACGCTGACGACTGGTTTTGAGCGGGCAATCAGTTTGCCCTGAGCATCCAGTACAAAAAAACCGAAAGAAGAGGGCGCTTCGTTGGTTCTGTCGAAGAGCAAGGATTGCCGGGTCTGGGCTGGCAGCGTCGCCAAGGCCTGGGTGTGCAGCAGGTCAATGAGGTTGATCAGTGCTGAATCATAAATAGAGAAGGTGTTGCGAATATCTCGATTGATCAGTTGCACGATGTTCAGGGCGGAACGCCTAGCATCTGCTTCGGTGTTGCGATATTCGCGCACCAGCAAATAGCTGACGATACCGAGAATGACCAAGGCTGAAAATGTCGTTGCCCCGATCAGTGTGCGGCGGGTAATGACAGGAGTGCGCGCGGAATACTTAATGGCTTTACCCTCAAGGCTATAAATCGTGCCTGCTCCTAAGGTACAGCCCTTGAGGTTTAAGGCCAGCTAAAAAGCTGGCCTTAAGGTCACGATTTAGAAGATGTTCAGAGGATAGTCAACAATCACGCGGTATTCATCGACATTGTGATCGACTGTTTCATAGGCCGCGTTGCCACGGTTGGTTGCCCAGCGCAGGGTAAAGCCCAAGTCTTTGGCCTTGCCTTCCTGAACCACGTATTTGGCGCTCAGGTCACGCTCCCAGTGGAAGGCGTCTTTGCCATTGGGGTTGTACCAGTTGCTGTAACCGATGCTGTTCGGATCAGCCTTGGTCAGGTCCACTTCACCACGTGAGTACGAGGCGCTGGTGGTCAGGCCAGGGATACCGAGGCCAGCAAAGTCATACTCGTATTGCAGTTTCCACGAGCGTTCGTTCGGGCCGTTGAAGTCCGAATACTGCTGCGAGTTATCCAGGTAAATACTGTCGCCCTGGTTGATGTAGTCAAACGGCGTGTTGCCGTTGACGCGTTGGTACACCGCGGTGACTTTGTGCCCGTCCATCCCCACTGCAAAGTGCAGGCTGAAGGTGTTGTTGTTGATAGCACCCAGCAGCGCGTTGCCTGTGTCCTGCGTGTGGTAGTAGTGGAAGCCAGGGTTCAGGGTGATGCCGTTGCTCAGCGAATGGGTGTAGTCCAGGTCGTAGTAGTACTGGTTCCAGACGTTTTGCAACTGCGAGGCATACAGGTTACTGGTAACTCCCGGGATGCCGCTGAACGCTACGCCAGCCCAAGTCAGGTGCTTGGTGGTCTGGTCATTCAGATTGCCGTAGGTGGTGGTCAGGCGGCGCATGCCGCTCTGGTTGTAGGGCTTGTCGTATGTGACTTGACCGCCTTCCAGCATCCAGCCCGCAAAGCTGTGGTTGGTCAGGCTGATGCCCTGGAACGTCTGCGGCAACATGCGGGTTTCACCGCCTGCGATCACTGGGTTGGTGATGAACAGGTCACCGGCTTTCAGTTCGGTATCAAACGCACGAATTTTCAGCGCTGCACCGCCCGACGAGAAGTCGGTGGGCGCATTACCGTTGCCGCCACCAATCGGCAGGATACTGCTGCCGCTGGTACCACCACCGCCATCGAGCTTGAGGCCGAGCATGGCGTACGCATCCAGACCAAAACCGACCACGCCAGGGGTATAACCTGAAGCAAACTTGGCAATAAAGCCTTGGCCCCACTCCTTGCCGTCATGGGTGTCCGGGCTGTGGATGTCGTGGTTCATGTAGTAGTTGCGTAGATGCAAGTCGAGGGTCGAGCCGTCGATGAACCCCTCTTTTGAGGTGTCGTCATCTGCCTGTGCAATCAGAGGGATCGTTGCAGTCAGTGCGATGAATAGAGGACTGAGCTTTAGCGCTTGTTTCATCAGTCGGTTGCTCCTTTAAAGTGACGGCAGTTTTTATTTTCTTTGAAAATTCAGTTCTTATTTGTAGGCGCTTCACGGTCTATGCGCCTTTTTTTAAAACAAAAAAAAGCCGCTATCATAGCGGCTTTTGAAACAATCAGTCACATACGTGTCATCAGACTGACTGGGTCGGGAAATATTTGCACGTGAAATCAGCTGTCTTTTGGTTCATCTGCCGGGCTGACTTTGACCTGTGTTTGCTGGGATTTGACATCATTTTGATGGCTGGCTGCGAGCTCGGTTTGACGCTGTTCAAAGGCCGCTGCGCGGGCCTCGTTTTTGGCGATGAACGCAGGGGATTCTTCTGCCATGGCCAGAGGCGACAACATCATAGAAGACAAAACGAAAACGCTAGCCATACCCATACTGGTGGACATTTCAGGACCTTCTTGCAGAGCAAGTGTTGTGTGATGGGCTAAATCTATAGTGCCGACGGGGATTGAAACAGCGTCATTCCGTACAAGGACTGTTGCGATTTAAGTAACAAACCGGCGTGAATTGACAGCCGGGCAACACCCGGCTGCCTCAAGACTTCATGGTGTTAAGTGGTCGGCATAAAGAATTGTTTGGTGGTGGATTCGCCCGCCACACCATAGCTGTTTGTGCCATATAGCTCGATGATGTACTCCTTGCGAGGCACGAGATTCGGGACCGAAGCTTTGGTGGCTGTGCCGCTCACTCGTACATGTTGCTTGGTGGTTGCGCCCGGCTCCCCAATGATTAAATTTATGATCTCTGAGGTATGTATGAACTCCCAGGTAAACGTTGCAATACCGAGTTGCGCGTAGGTAAACCCAATTGACTCTTTGGTCGGGCTATAAGAAAGCGTGTCCTTGTTGGAGGTGTCTCCGTAGTACGCGGCTGTTCTGGATCGGTTGCCACTGGTATCAACAGCATAAACATGTACTTGATAGTTGATATCTTTAGCCAGTGAGACAGTTAATTGAAAAGCGCCCAGGACGGGAGGATCCAGTACCTTGTAGAGTTGGTTGTTAATGGTGACTTCGTAGTGTGATATTCCACGATTGTCCGAAGAGGCGTTCCAAAAAACGTTGAGTACACCTTCCCGGTAGCGATAGCGGCCCAACAGGTTAGAAGGCACGGTTGGGTATTCCTGATCCCAGGCAGGATCGCCATGCAGATAGGTATAGTTGGAATTGTAGGCTCTTTCTCCCACGGTTCCGTAGGCATTTATGCCCCACACGAACACATGGTAATTTTTGAGAGGGATTAAGTTGTTAAACGTATAGGTGAGATCGCTACCTGAGTAAAACTCTTCTCGAAGCGGTTGTCCGATAATCTTGCCGTCTACACCACTTTCACCCCCTTGAACATCCTGGGTGTCGTAAAGGTGGATTTTGTATTTGACGATGTTGTGACCACCCTTCCAGGTAGTAACGCCTGTAGTGAGTTCCTGGCGAAGCACTGTTTGCCCATTGATAGGTGTTGCTGCGTGGCTGCTGGTTTCTTTTGTACTGCCGGTATAGGTGATTGAAGTGGACTGGTTGCCATCTTGGTTTACGGCGAACAGCGTCAGGGTAAAGTCCAGCGAAAGGCTTACGGATATAGCGTTACCGCTATAGAAAGATTCGTAGGTTTTTTCGGTGTCCGTCTTAATGGTCAGTGTGTGGGTGCGGTTCAGACCGCCACCGTCAAAATTAATCGTTAATTGCTGGGTGACCGAATTGTATGAGGTGCTTAGATTGGACGGCGGAGAAGGAGGCGTCACACTGGGGCGATAGGCGTCAATGCGTTTGATGGCGTAATCGCTAGTCCGACCGAAACTGTTTACAGCATGCGCGGTTATCAGGTAGGCGTCATAGCATGGGAGGTTGGTAAACATAACGCCTAATGCCCAGCGAGAGGCAATATTCCATAGAATAGGCTCACCTACGGGCTTGCCGTCTACGATGTCCTTCTCTGCATAAATCTCAAAAATATAGTGGTCGGCGTTATAGATGGAATGCTTGATAAGCATTGAGCACGCATACTTGCCGTCACGCTTGGAATAAACAATGTCAGGGGGTAAAGGTTTATCACTCCCTGTTGGTGGATCAATCCCTTTAAGGGCTTTGACCAACGGTGTTGAACAGTTACCGGCCACGTCGACGGCATACAGTTTTAATTCGTACTCTTGTCCTTCACGAACCTCGAACTCCAGCTGTTGACGCGGAGTGTTTTGACTGTTTACTTTGATTTTCTCACCATCATTGATTGAATAGAGGTAGTGGTCGACACCAAAGTTGTCAATGGAGGCATTGAAAGTTATGAAATAGGTGCTCCACCCTCTATGCCAGAGTTCATCATGTACGGTGGGCTGAGACGGGGGGTCTTTATCGATCAGTTGACCAGCTTTATACAAACTGGCTCTAATGCAGTAAGGGACGATGGAAGAGTTTTCAATAAAATCCACATTAATAATATTGCTGTTAATTAATGCTTGGGCATCAGGTTCAAATTTTTTGTCGATGTAGTCGGAGATATCCATGGCGCCATAGAGTATTTTGTACCTGACGACTTGCAGTGACCAAAGTTTGGATTGGTTGGTCTCCCGAGTTTTCTGATCAATGAAAATATCAAGTTCTTGTTCTGAGGGAATGTCATGGCCTATCCATTCGTGCGTAATGTCATTCCAGACGTCGGAGTTTGATCCGAATTTATCCGATGCGATGATAATGTTGTGGCCTGCGTACTGGCTGCGAATATCCCCAATCGTTAAGTCGGAGGCTGCCCTGGGCACTATTTTTGTTGAGCTGCCAGTGCCTGAAAACCCTTGAGTCAGTTGTGTAAGCAAACGCTCATAGTCGCTGGGTCGAAAATTTTTAAATTCTTGGAACTGTAAAATAATGAGTTCGTGTTTTTTTGATTTGTAGTCGTTTTTGAAAAATGCATTGCAGTCCTTAATGAGCCCCAGTACAGATCGGTTAGATGAGAAGGGGCCGTGAAAAAAATCAAAGCCAGATAACGTGCCGTTATAGACCCTTGCATTGACACGCAAATCGAACACGCGCGCACCCTGCGCGATCTGGAAAGGAAAGGTATCATTTTGACAAGCTATCCAGCCCTCTACAGGACCTCCTATCCCTTTTTTATCCATCCCGGCATTATGTGTTGAGGGGAGGGTGAGTTGGTGCGGTTTTAATTTATCAAGTTTGATGCCGAGATCAGTCATCCAAGTGGATAAATTATAATCAGGTATTTCATTTAATGTTTTTTTCATGATGATAATAGCTCTTAATGCGTGGGGCGAATTAAAAGCCTATCGGCAGGAATAGGTTTTTTCTACTGGTACTTCTGTTAGGTATTGAAGCTTTTTTCCGATCTGGTAATGTTTGTAGTTTGGTTTTCGTGATGTTAGTAGGTGTGCTTTGAATGTAAATTCATACGGCGGCACCCGCACTAAAAGCATGGGAAACGTTAAGTGAATGTCTAAGTCATTGTTTTAGCGCTGATAAATAATAGCCGCTGGAAAACTTCCTTATTTGACTGTGCCGAAACGTTCAGTCATCCGGACAACGCATATTTTAAGTTTCATCATGTTGGCAAATGCAGTCCAAAGGTATTGCGCCCCTCACCAGTGTGCACAAACACTTCGCCGCCATGCATCTGCGCGATGGCTTTGACGATGGCCAGGCCAAGGCCGTGGTTGGCAACGCTGTTGTGGCGTGACGCGTCCACGCGGTAGAAGCGCTCGAACAGGCGCGGTAAATGCTCGTCGGCAATCGGTTCGCCCGGATTGCTGATACTGATGCTTGCCTGATGCGCTGTTTGCTCGATTAGCACATCAATCTGCTGCCCAGGCGCAGTGTGCTGCACCGCGTTGCTGAGCAAGTTGATCAGCGCCCGGCGCAGATGGGCTTTTTCGATGTTGACCTGGGCATCGCCGCTGACCCGTACCGCAACGTGGGCGTCTTCGAGAATGAACTCCAGATAGTCCAGCGTGGTGGCCACTTCATCCGCCAGCGAGGCGCGGGTCAGTTTGCTGGCTTTGCTGCCTTGGTCGGCACTGGCCAAAAACAACATGTCATTGATGATGCTGCGCAGACGCTCCAGTTCTTCGAGGTTGGATTGCAGCACTTCAAAGTAATGCTCCGCCGACCGCCCACGGGTCAGCGCCACCTGGGTCTGGCCAATCAGGTTAGTCAGCGGTGAACGTAGTTCATGGGCCACGTCGGCATTGAACGACTCAAGACGGGTATACGCCTGTTCAACCCGGTCCAGGGTTGAGTTGAAGCCATTGACCAAGTGATCCAGTTCAGGCGGAAGCGGCGACAGGTGCAAGCGCCCGGACAAACGCGGCGGCTCAAGTTTCTGGGCTTTGTCAGACAGTGTGATCAGCGGCTTCAGCCCGATGCGCGCCACCCAATAACCCAAGGCAGACGCCAGCAATACGCCAATGATCGCCAGGCTGATGAGTGCCATCAGCAGGTGGTGCTGGGTTTGGCGAAAGGTCTCGGTATCGATGCCGATCAGAAATCGCAGCGCCGGGCGTTGTTCCTTGGCCGGGATCTGGCTGATCAACACCTTGAACGGGTACGCCTCGCCGGGCAATTGCAGGTCGCGCACGCCCGTCGGGCCTTGGGCGAACGCGCGTATTTGCGCGTCAGGCGAGCCATATTCGTAATTGGGGTCATTACTGATGGCCCAAAAGCGGATGCGTTTATCTTCTTCGCTGAGCAAGGTGAATTTGGAGGTGATCTTGGCCCAGTGATCGGGGTTACCGAAGCGATTGATCGACGACTCCAGTACGCTGAACCGTGCATCCAGTTCGGCTTCGGGCAGCATGCTGATGCCCTTGTCGACTTGCTGGTACAGCGCCCCGCCAATCAACACAAACACCAGCAAGGCCACCAGCGTGAACAATACGCTCAGGCGCATCGCGATGGAGTTCAGGCGGTTAAACACTGCGACGCTCCAGCACATAACCCATGCCGCGAATGGTGTGCAGCAACTTGTGCTCGAAAGGCCCGTCCAGCTTGGCCCGCAGGCGCTTGATTGCGACTTCGACGACGTTGGCGTCGCTGTCGAAGTTGATGTCCCAGACCATCTCGGCAATCGCCGTTTTAGAGAGGATTTCACCCTGGCGCCGGGCCAGTACGCTGAGCAGCGCAAATTCTTTGGCGGTCAGGTCCAGTCGGCTTCCGGCGCGGCTGGCCTTGCGGCTGATCAGGTCGATCCACAAGTCATCGACCGTCACCTGCACCGGTTCATGGCCGCCGCTGCGTCGGGTCAAGGCTTGCAGCCGGGCGACCAGTTCCAGAAACGAAAATGGCTTGCCCAGATAATCATCAGCGCCTTCGCGCAGGCCGCGCACCCGGTCTTCAACCCGCTCGCGCGCGGTCAGCATGATCACCGGTGTTTGCTTGCGCGCACGCAAGGCGCGCAACACGCCAAAGCCGTCGAGTTCAGGGAGCATCACGTCGAGCACAATCACCGCGTAATCGCTTTCCAGCGCCAGGTGCAAACCCTCGACGCCATCGCGTGCGACATCCACCGTGTAGCCTTGCTCTGTCAGCCCGCGATGCAGGTAGTCAGCGGTTTTTTCTTCGTCTTCAATAATTAGAACGCGCATAACCTGCCTCAGTGATCCGTCGCCAGTGAGCGGGCGGGGTGGGATCGATGGAACATCCGTTCGAGCCACAAGTATATGACGGGCGTAGTAAACAGCGTCAGCGCCTGACTCACCAGCAGGCCGCCGACCACGGCAATCCCCAGCGGCTGGCGCAATTCAGCACCGGTGCCGTAGCCGAGCATCAGCGGCAAGGCGCCCAGCAGGGCGGCGAGGGTGGTCATGATGATCGGCCGGAAACGCGTCAGGCAGGCTTCATAGATTGCCTCTTCAGGGCTTAGCCCGCGGGTGCGCTGGGCATCGAGGGCAAAGTCGATCATCAGAATGCCGTTTTTCTTGACGATCCCGATCAGCAGCACCAGCCCGATTAACGCCATGATCGAAAAATCCTGACCACATATCCACAGCATCAACAGCGCGCCCAGCCCTGCCGAGGGCAGCGTCGAGATGATCGTCAGCGGGTGCACGAAGCTTTCGTACAGCACCCCCAAAATGATGTACACCGCCACCAGCGCCGCGAGAATCAGCCACGGCTGGCTGGCCAGCGAGCTTTGGAAGGCTTGCGCGGCACCCTGGAAATTGCCGCTGATGGTGCTTGGCATGCCAATCTCGTTTTTCGCCTGATTGAGCATCAGCACCGCGTCACCCAAGGCCACGCCGGGGGCGAGGTTAAAGGACAGGTTAGCGGCCGGGAACATGCCGTCATGGCTGATCGACAGCGGGCCGCTGGTGGGTGCATCGACCTTGGCCACCGCCGAAAGCGGGACCATTTCGCCGGTCAAGGGCGAGCGCAGGTAGAAGTAGTTGAGGCTTTCGGCCTTGCCACGCTGCTTGCTGTCGACTTCCAGGATCACGTTGTACTGGTTGGTTTCCGTCTGGAACTCATTGATCTGGCGTTGACCAAACGCGTCGTAGAGGGCTTCGTCGACATCGGTGGCGGTTAGGCCGAAGCGCGCGGCGGCTTTGCGGTCGATGCTGATGTGGGTAATGCTGCCGCCCAGTTGCAGGTCATTGGACAGGTCGCGAAAGGCCGGGAGGGTGCGCAGTTTTTCGGTCAGGCGCTGAGTCCAGGTATTGAGCGTCGGCCCGTCGTTGCTTTTGAGCACGTACTGGTACTGGCTGCGGCTTGGCCCGGAGCTGAGGTTGATGTCTTGCCCGGCGCGCAGGTACAACACGATGCCCGGCACCTTGGCCAGTTGCGGGCGGATACGGTCGATAAATTCGCTGGCCGACACATCGCGCTCGCCGCGGTCTTTGAGGGCAATCCAGAAGCGCCCGTTGGCGATGGTCTGGTTGCTGCCGGTCACGCCCACCGAATGCGAAAACGCCTGCACCGCCGGGTCGGCGCCGACGATCCTGGCCAGCGCCAAATGCTTCTGGGTCATGTCCGAGAACGAGATATCCGAGGCGGCTTCGCTGGTGCCCAGCACAAAACCGGTGTCTTGCACCGGGAAGAAGCCCTTGGGGATCAGCACATAGCCGGCAATGGCCATCGCCAACGTCACGCCAAACACGCCCAGCATCAGCCGCTGGTGGGCCAGTGCGCGTTTCAGGCCAGCGTCATATAGGGTCAGCAACCGTTCGCCAAAGCCGGGTTTGGCATCGGCGTGGTGCACCGGCGCGCGCATAAACAGCGCGGCAAGGGTGGGGGCGAGGGTCAGTGACACCAGCACGGAAATAACGATGGTTGAGGTGGCGGTCAGGGCGAACTCTTTAAACAGTCGCCCGACTACACCGCCCATAAACAGTAACGGAATAAACGCCGCCACCAGCGAGAAGCTGATCGATACCACGGTGAAACCAATCTCGCTGGAGCCCTTGATTGCTGCATCGCGCATGCTTTCGCCTGCTTCGAGATGGCGGTGGATGTTCTCCACCACCACAATCGCATCGTCGACCACAAAGCCCACGGCCACCACAATCGCCACCAGCGTCAGGTTGTTCAGGCTGAACCCGAGCACGTACATCAAGGCAAAGCTGGCAATCAGCGACACCCCCAGCACGGCAGACACAATCAACGTGGCAGACCATTGGCGCAGGAACAGCGCCATGACCGCGACCACCAGCAGCACCGCGATCAGCAGGGTGATTTCCACTTCATGCAACGAGGCGCGGATGGTCTGGGTGCGGTCGCTCAGCACTGTGACCTCGACCGAGGCCGGGAGCATGGCTTGCAGACCGGGCAGTGCGGCCTGGATGCGGTCGACGGTTTCCACAATATTGGCCCCCGGCTGGCGCGAAATCACCAGGTTGACCCCCGGCCGGTGGCCCGACCAGGCTTGCACATAATCATTCTCGGAGCCGTTGATGACCCGCGCCACGTCGCGCAACTGCACCGGGGCGCCGTCTTTGTATGACACGATCAACTGGCCGTACTCGTCGGCATCGAACAGTTGGTCGTTGGTCGCCAGGGTCGAGATGCTCGACGGACCGTACAGCGCGCCCTTGGCCAGATTGAGGCTGGTTTGCTGCAACGCCAGACGGATATCGGCGAGGGTCAAGCCGATGGCGGCCAATTTGTCAGCGCTGGCCTGGACCCGGATCGCCGGGCGTTGCTGGCCGGTGATGTTGATCTGCCCCACGCCGTCGATCTGGCTGATTTGCCGGGCGAGCAGAGTTTCGACGTAATCGCTGAGTTCAGTGCCGGGCATTTGCAACGAACTGATACTGAGGATCAGCACCGGGCTGTCCGCGGGGTTGACCTTGCGCCAAGTGGGCAGCGTGGGCATGTCTTTGGGCAACTTGCCGGACGCGGTGTTGATCGCCGCCTGGACTTCCTGGGCGGCGGTATCGATGCTTTTATCGAGGGTAAATTGCAGGGTCAGGGTGGTTGACCCCAGTGCACTGCTGGAGGTCATTTGGGTTACGCCGGGGATGGCGCTGAACTGCACCTCCAAGGGCGTTGCGACCGATGAGGCCATGGTGTCCGGGCTGGCACCGGGCAGTTGCGCCGACACTTGTATGGTCGGGAACTCCGCCTCGGGCAGCGGCGCAACGGGTAAGCGTGGAAAGGCAATCAGGCCCAACAGCACTAACGCAAAGGTCAGCAGCACCGTGGCAATCGGGTGATCGACGCACCAGGCCGAGAGTGAGCGGCTGCGGGTCATGGTTGCACCGGCTGGGCGTGTTCGGTGTTAGCCAGGGCGGGCTCGCTCAGGGTTTCGATTTTTGATCCGGGTTTGAGCCGCGACTGGCCGTCGCTGACCAGCGTATCGCCCGGTTTGACGCCGCTGACGATGTTCAACGCCGTGTCCTGATAGAGGACCTGCACGGGCACGGTTTCGACGTGGTCGCCGTTGACCCGGTATACGAAGTAAGTGTCCAGCCCGCGTTGCACAACGGGCGGGGGGACGACCAGGGCATTTTGATCAAGCCCGGTTTGAATCTCGACATTCACCAGTTGCCCCGGCCAGAGCGCATGGGTGGGGTTATCGAACTGCGCCTTGACCTTGATGGTGCCGGTGGTGGCGGAGACCTGATTGTCGATCAGGCTCAAGCGGCCTTCGCCCAACGGCGTGCCGCTGTGGTCCGCGTCGCCAATAAAGGCTTTGACCAGGGCCGGATCTTTGGCGTTGAGCAGTTCATGCAAGGTGGGCAGTAATTGTTGGGGCAGGGAAAACTCGACGGCAATCGGATCGAGTTGGGTCACGGAAAATAATCCCTGGGTATCGCTCACCCGCAGGAAGTTGCCCGGGTCCACGGCGCGGATCCCCACGCGGCCAGTGACCGGCGAGTGAATTTGCGTATACGACAGTTGCACCTGCGCCGCTTCAATTGCCGCCTGATTGCCTACTGCCGTGGCTTTGAGCTGATTGACCAGCGCCTGTTGCTGGTCGAGGGTTTGCTTGGACACGCCGTTGTCGACGCTCAACAACTGGTAGCGCTTGAGGTCGATCAGCGCGCCTTGCAACTGCGCCTGATTTTGCTGCAGTTGGGCTTTGGCCTGGTCCAGGCTGGCCTTGATTGAGCGGTCATCCAGGGTTGCCAGTAAATCACCGGCCTGGACCGTTTGCCCTTCTTTGACCAGCAACTGGGTGAGGATGCCGTCAATCTGTGGGCGAATGACCACACTGTGGAGCGACAGCACGGCGCCAATCCCGCTGACCGTGCGCGGCACGTCTTGCTGCACTACTTGAATGACCCGCACCGGCACGGCGGTAGCCGCGACAGCGGTGTGCGAGGCCGGGCGTTTGAGCAGCCAGAGGCCTACGCCGAGCAGAACAATCACCAGCGTGCCGAGGACTATTTGTTTAATTTGAATGCGCATGCCAGGCCGTGTGCGTGGAAAGGGGAGAGTCAGGGTTATAGCGGTTGAATCCGGTCAGCAGAGTGACTGCAAACTGACATTACGGACAGGAACATAAAAATAGTGTGATAAGCCTAAATAAAAATTCAACAGCGTCGATACTCCTTTAGAGGGTGCGCACTGCGCGCCTATTTAGAGGGGCGGAATGATGAAGAATCTGGCGCTAGGCTTTACTGCTTGCACAATTTTCCTGATTTCTAACGAGGGGTATGCTCAGCCAACCTCTAGCGGGGTGATCCACTTCGAGGGCTCTATCGTGGAGTCGACCTACGAGCTCTCCATGGCCAGCGCGGCTAGCGTGAGTAAATCCATAAAGTTGATTGAGGTCGAGCCCGGTGTTGTCATCGCCGTTAACATGGCTGCCCGTAGCGCCGATGGCACTGAGCCGCTCTTTTCCACGGCCTTTGAAGCGCTTAAAAACGAGCCACTAGCCAGTGATAACGTCTCGGCCAGCAAGCGCGGCGTGCTGACTATTTCCTACCGGTGACTGCTCGGCGGGTTGATCGGGCAGGTATACTGCGCGTCTTGCGCCAACTGGCCGATCACTCCCCCGTAATCCGGAGCTTTCATGACAACTCCTGCACAACCGGCTGCTCCTGATGCCGTGAGCGCCGAACCCACTGAAAACGAAGCAACTGTGGATACCGCGCAAAAGCCGGTGATCCCTGCGTTCACGTTTCCGTTCAAGCCTGCTGAATTTGCCAAGAACAAAGCCAATTCCAAAGGCCAGAGCCATTACAAAAAAGGTGAAGGCCACGGCCACACCAAAACCCCTGGCGCAGCCCCTCCCGGCACCCGTCGCTCCATGGGCAAACGCTGATTGATGATACAAAATGTGGCTTTGTGCCACTATTGGTCGGATAGGCCGTATTAATGCCTTTTGATATGCGCTAGATCAGTATTTGGTTAATTGGGGAGCATAAAGTCGACGCCCCGCCGACTCTTACTCCCTAATAACTGAGCGTGCTGTCATGAAAATCAATCTACCGATTACCGGCCGAGCTGTTGATTTCGCACCCGACGCCAACATCCTTTCTACCACTGACCTGAACAGTGCCATCACCTACGCCAACGATGACTTCATCAAGGTCAGCGGTTATTCGCTGAGCGAGTTGCTCGGCAACCCGCATAGCCTGCTGCGCCACCCCGATATGCCGTCTGCAGCCTTCAGTCACATGTGGCAGACCCTCAAGGCCGGGCGTTCGTGGATGGGCATGGTGAAAAACCGCTGCAAAAATGGTGACCATTATTGGGTCAGCGCTTACGTCACGCCGGTGATGAAAAACGGCGAAATCGTTGAGTATCAATCGGTGCGTACCTGTCCTAGCCCTGAGTGTGTGCAACTGGCCGAGGCTGATTACGCCGAGTTGCGCTCGGGGCGCACGCCGCTATGGCAGCGTCTGCCGCGGGTCAGGCTGGCGGGCAAGCTGGCGCTGTTTGTCAGCGCCGTGTTTGCCGGGGCGACGACGTTGGTCACTGTTTTGCTGCCGTCTATCGACTGGCAGGCCGGCGTGGTCATTTGGTTGACCGGCAGCCTGTTGAGCTCGGTGGCGATTGCCTGGCTGCTGCGCCCACTTAATGCCTTGACCCGCCGCGCTCAAGACGTCGGCCATAACCCGCTAAGCCAGCACATCTATACCGGGCGGCGAGATGAGATGGGGCAGATCGCATTTGCCCTGCAGATGCTCGAAGCCCAGACCGGTGCAATGGTGGGGCGTATCGGTGATGCGTCGCAACGCTTGGCCGGGCATGCCAGTGAGCTGGTGCAGCACCTCGAAAGCAGCCACTCCAGCACCCTTAGTCAGCAACATGAAACTGATCAGGTGGCCACGGCGATTCATGAAATGAGCGCCAGCGTGGCGCAAGTCGCGAACAATGCCCAGCAAGCCTCGCAAGCGGCTGACCGGGTCGAAAACGAAACCCGTGAAGGGCATGAGTTGGTGATGCAGAGCCGCAGTTCGGTGCAGCACCTGGCAGGCGAGCTGGTTCGGGCAACCGAGGTCATCCACCACCTGGAAGGCCACAGCAGCGACATCTCATCGGTGCTTGAGGTCATTCGCAGCATCGCTGAGCAAACCAATCTGCTGGCGCTGAATGCGGCGATTGAAGCCGCCCGGGCGGGCGATCAGGGGCGTGGTTTTGCCGTGGTGGCCGACGAAGTGCGCAGCCTGGCGCAGCGCACGCAGCACTCAACCAACGAAATCCAGCAGATGATCCTCACCTTGCAAGACGGCGCCCGGGCCGCCGTGCAGGTGATGCAGCAAAGCAGCCAGCATGCTGAAAACAGTGTCAGCCAGGCGCAGTTGGCCAGCAGTGCACTGGACGAGATCACTCAACAGGTGAAAAAAATCACCCAGATGAGCGTACAAATCGCCTTGGCGGTGGAAGAGCAAAGCGTGGTCAGCGAAGACATCAATCGCAACATCGCGGGTATTCGCAGTGCCGGGGATGTCACTGTGCTTGCCGGGCAGCACAGCCATCGCAGTTCCGGTGATGTGGCGGAGCTGGCTGTCAGCCTGCGTTCATTGGCGCAAGAATTCTGGCAGACCCGGCGTTAGCGCTTACAGCGCTTCGCGCCGGATGAGTTGCATGCCGAATTTGGCGTAAAGCTGGCGGGCGGGGTGATTGTGTTCCATCACCTTGAGGTCGACACAGGCTTCACCGCGCTGCTGGAACGCACTGAATACCTGATTGAGCAGGGCGCCGCCCAAGCCCCGCCCTTGCAGGCGCGGGTGTACCACCAGGTCCTTGAGGTAAGCGCTGGTCCAGGCCAGGGCCACGCCGACCACCTGGCCGTCGAGCAGGCTGACAAAACACAGCTGCGGGTCGTATTCAGCGTCATGCAGCAGGTCGTGCTGCCAGCGCTCCAGCGGTTGCAGATCACCCTGACCTGCGCTGTAGCCTTGTTCCAGCAGGGCGTGCACGCGGGGCAGCAGCGCCGGGGTGAGGGCGCTCAGCAGCATGCCCTGCGGGCACGGCACGGGTGTCAGAGGCTGGCGCAGGTCTTTGCGCAGCAGCAAACAGTGGTCACTCATTGAACTCAGACGCCTTGCTCGGCCACGGTACGGGCGGCAAGGATCAGACATTGCGTGAGTTCCGGCGAGGAGAATTTGGTCAGCACCGCATTGGCCCCGGCCAGACGGGCTTTTTCGCTGTTCATCGCACTGTCGAGCGAGGTGTGCAGCAGCACGTACAAATGCGCAAAATCTGGCGTCTCGCGCACGGTGCGGGTGAAGGCGTAGCCGTCCATCTCGGACATTTCGATGTCAGACACCAGCACATTGATTTGCTCTGGCGTGCCGTGCAGTTCCAGCAAGCGCTCAATGGCTTCTTTCGCGCTGCGGGCCGTGTGGCAATGCAGACCGAGGTTGCGCAGGGTGATCACCGACTGTTGCAGCGCCACCTGGCTGTCATCAACCACCAGAATTCGCGCCTTGCCCAGCAATTGCGCATCTTCACGGCTGAGGGCTTCAGCGTTCGGCTCAATCCGGGCGGGCGTGATGCCATGAATGACTTTCTCAATGTCCAGCACCTGCACCAGCGCGCCGTCCACTTGTGTGACGCCGGTGATGTACGAGCGTTTGCCTGAACCGTAGGGCGGCGGGCGGATATCGGTGCTCAGGCAATGCACGATTTTGCTCACCGCTTGCACGTGCAAGCCCTGCTTGGAGCGACTGACATCGGTCACGATCAGGCAGCCGCCGTCGGGATCGAGCAACGGTTGCTCGCCAATGGCGCGGCTCAGGTCGATGACCGACAGCGAGGCACCGCGTAGCACCGCAATGCCTTTCACATGGGGATGCGACTCGGGCATTTTGGTCAGCGGCGGGCACGGAATGATTTCGCTGACCTTCAACAGATTAATCGCCATCAGCTTGCCGCTGCGCAACGTGAACAGCAGCAAGGACATCGAGTCGGCGCGGGCGTGGGTGGATGACATAAATACCTTCTGAGATAAGGGCAGCAATACCGGGTTATCGACCCGAGCTGCGAATCCTGTAGGCGATCGCGACCTGTAGTCGCTGCCCAGGTACGAGGCTGCGATGGGTTGCGCAGCGACCCCAGGCGGCGGTCCTGCGGCCCGCATCGCAGCCTTCGTTCCTCGTCAGCGACTACAAGAGCCGGTGAACCTGTAGTCGCTGTCGAAGCATGAGGCTGCGATGGGTTGCGTAGCGACCCCAGGCGGAGGTCCTGCGACCAGCATCGCAGCCTCGTGCCTCGGTAGCGGCTACAGGGGGTTTATTTCAACCCCAAACGCTTGGCCATTCGGCCCAGGTTCGCCCGGTCCAGGCCCAGTTCGCGGGCGGCGCTGGCCCAGTTGTGTTGATGACGCTCAAGGCAAGCGCTGATCAACTGACGCTGGTAGTTCTCCGTGGCCTGGCGCAAGTCACCAATGACCGGCGGTAGCGGCTCTTGCTCTGCCACTGCAGGGCCGTCCTGCGGCGTCGGCAAGTCCAGGTCTGCGGCGGTCAGGGTCAAGATGCGCGGCCGGGTTTTGCAGTTGCCCAATGCCTTGAGGGTGCTGCGGCCGATCAAGTGTTCGAGTTCGCGCACATTGCCCGGCCATGAGTAATGCAGCAGCGCGGCCTGGGCATCCGGGCTCAGGCGCAAGCTGCCCAGGCCCATGCGCGAGCGGTTTTGCTCGAGAAAGAAGCCGCTCAGTAGCAACACATCGCGCCCGCGCTCGCGCAGGGCGGGCACGTTGAGCGGGTAGACGCTCAAACGGTGATAGAAGTCGGCGCGGTAGCGACCGCTGCGCACTTCTTCTGCCAGGTCGCGATTGGTCGCGGCAATCAGGCGCACATCGACGCGGTGTTCCTGATCTGAGCCCAAGCGCTGCAATTGCCCGCTTTGCAGCACGCGCAGCAGCTTTGCTTGCACCGTCAGTGACAGCTCGCCCACTTCGTCCAGAAACAACGTGCCGCCATTGGCCAGTTCAAACTTGCCACGGCGATCGCTGGTGGCGCCGGTAAAGGCGCCGCGTACATGGCCGAATAGCTCGCTTTCGACCAGGGTGTCGGGCAGGGCGGCGCAGTTCAGGCTGATCATTGGCTTGTCAGCGCGCGGCGAGGCGGCATGTATGGCTTGGGCTACCAGCTCTTTGCCGACCCCGGTTTCGCCGGTGATCAACACCGTCAGGTCGCTGTTGCCGACCAAGGCAATTTCTTCGAGCAGGTGTTTATGGGCGGCGCTCTGGCCAATCAGCTCTTTATTGGGCAAAGGATGAGCTTGACGATACAGCTCGGCTTTTTGCTGCTCATCGGCCACCCGCAGGGCCAGGCGCTCGATACGCTGGGCCACATTGACCGTGGCGGCAGCCAGGCTGGCAAAGGCTTGCAGGGCATCCAGCTCAATGGGTTCGAAGCGTTTTGGGTCCAGCGCATCGAGGGTCAGCAGGCCCCAGGGGCGCTCGTCGACGAACAGCGGGCAGCCCATGCAGTCGTGAATTTCCAGGTGCTCGGCCAGCCCGTCGACCAGTCCGTCATACGGATCGGGCAATTCACAGTTGTTGGGAAAGCGCGTGGGGCCGGGGCTGCTGAGCAGGATTTCAAAGCGCGGGTGCTCGCTGATTTTAAAGCGCCGCCCCAGCGTATCCAGGCTCAGGCCGTCTACCGCCAGTGGCACCAGCCATTCGCCGTCAAGGCGCAGCAGGGCAGCGGCGTCGCACGGCAGTACGGCGCGCATGGCTTGCAGCAAGCGCCGGTAACGTTCGCTTTCAGGCAGGTCGCGGGACAGGTCCGCCACCAGCGGGAGCAGGGCAGTGAGAAGCAATTTTGCAGTCATTTTGACCTCGTGTAGTCGAAGTGACTATAGATCAAGGCGTGTCATAGTGACTACTTTGTTTTTAACCTATTGATTTTAAAGGGTTTAAAGGTTGGCACGAAAACTGATGGTTAAACGGTAATCCATTTTTCCCTACGTGTTCAGGAGTCAACTTTATGCTTACTGCTCAAGACCGTGCCATCGTTAAGTCCACTGTGCCGCTGCTCGAAAGTGGTGGCGAGGCGTTGATGACACACTTCTATAACATGATGCTCACCGAATACCCGCAAGTGCGTCCGCTGTTCAATCAGGCTAATCAGGCCAGCGGCGACCAGCCACGTGCTTTGGCCAATGGCGTCTTGATGTACGCCCGGCACATTGACCAACTGGATCAGTTGGGCGACTTGGTGGCGCGAATCATCAACAAACACGTTGCGCTGCAAATCCTCCCGGAGCACTACCCGATTGTCGGCAGTTGCCTGCTGCGGGCCATTGAAGAAGTGCTGGGCAGCGACATTGCGACCCCGCAGGTGCTGGCCGCCTGGGGCGCAGCTTACAACCAGTTGGCAGATATTTTGATTGGCGCAGAAGCGGCCATTTACGACGAAAAAGCCGCTGCACCGGGTGGCTGGCGCGGTGGCCGGGCATTCAAGCTGGCCGCCAAGCTTGAAGAAAGCGCAGAAATCACCTCGTTTTACTTCCGCCCGGTGGATGAGCAGCCGATCCTTGAGTTTGAGCCCGGCCAGTACATCGGCATCAAGCTCAACATCGACGGCCAGGAAGTGCGTCGCAACTATTCGCTGTCGGCGCTAGCCAAAGTGGGCCGCTACCGGATCAGCGTCAAGCGCGAGCCGGGCGGTGTGGTGTCGAACTACCTGCATGACCGTCTGCAAGTGGGTGATATCGTTGAGCTGTTCCCGCCTGCGGGTGAGTTCACCTTGGCTGCCAGCGAAAAACCACTGGTGTTGATCAGTGGTGGGGTGGGTATCACGCCTACGTTGTCGATGCTGGAGGCGGCGCTGGCCACTAAACGGCCGATCCGTTTTATTCACTGTGCGCGAAATGCACAGGTGCATGCCTTCCGCGGCTGGATCGAAGAACTGGCTGAGCAACATCCGCAATTGCAGCGCTTCTATTGCTATGAACAGGCAGACTCCTTGGCTGACCATGTGGGGCTGCTGACAGAAGAGGTGCTGGGCAAATGGCTGGGCGAGGAGCGCGATGTCGATGCGTACTTCTTGGGCCCTAAAGGCTTTATGAGCGCCGTTAAGCGGCATTTGAAGGCGCTGGGCGTGCCTGAGCAGCAAAGTCGCTATGAGTTTTTTGGCCCGGCTGCGGCGCTGGAGTAAGCGACGGGGTTGAATGCGTCGCTGCCGACGATAAAGAGGGTTGCGGGGGCTTTGAGATAACGGCTTGCTCCGCAACCCTTCGCAGCCTTCGGCAGCGACTACGGGTTTGTGTACGACGACTTAATCATCTATTAATCCTTCTGCGACACCTTGCCTACACAGTTCTCCTACATTCAGGTCGATGTTCTGGGTGTAAACTGCGCGCCTTAGTGGCTGCGGCTTAACTCCAAAATAACCTGGCAAAGGGAAGCAGGATGACGGATGAAATGATACGACTGAGCCGCGAGAAGCGCTTTTTGGTCTTGCTCGGGGTTATCTGTCTGGCGCTGATTGGTGGCGCGTTATACATGCAAATCGTGCTCGGTGAGGCGCCTTGCCCTCTGTGCATCCTGCAACGCTACGCTTTGCTGTTGATCGCGATCTTTGCCTTTATCGGCGCGGCGATGCCGACACGGCGCAGCCTGACCATTTTTGAAGTGCTGGTGGTGCTCAGCGCCATAGGCGGGGTGATTGCGGCCGGGCGGCACGTGTTTATCCTGGCCAACCCTGCGGTGAGCTGCGGCATTGACGTGCTGCAACCGATCGTTGACGGCCTGCCGCTGGCGACGGTGTTCCCGCTGGGCTTTCAGGTTGAGGGCTTCTGCTCTACGCCGTACCCGCCGGTGTTCGGCCTGTCGCTGGCGCAATGGGCGCTGGTGGCCTTTGTGCTGACCAGCGTGCTGGTGCCGTTGGGAATCTACCGGAACCGCAAAAAACACGGCTAAAACGCCACGTTTGGATTGATCCGCCCCGCACTTTTCCTGAGAATGCGGGGCGTTTTTTTGTCCGCGCAAAAATGTCAACAGGATGTGAATCGGCACACTAAAGTGATAGCTGACTTGTGCGACATATTGTCACGCTAAAAGTGTCGCAGAGAGCGATTCCTGTAGGACAGGTGAGCACGAATTACGTTCGGAGCGATTTATCCCCTGATCGTTTTTTTTGCGGATCAGATGATTGAAATTGCCCTTGGGCGTCTCCATGGGAATCGGCTGTAAGCCTCTTCACTTGGGCGTTTGGGGGGATTCACCAGCCCTGTGCGTGCGCCAAAAAGGGGCATATCAGCTGCGGGCTTTTGACGTGCTACATGCATTTTAAGGAGGCATATGCCGGTGTAATGGGCAACAATAGTGAGGGATTGTTACCGGAGTCGTGAAGAATTATTTCTGGATGAGACATGGTTTGTAGAGAGCTTCCTAACTACAATCGCCTCCACTGAACGTCCAGCCTGCTCACCTCCGAGCCCAAGCGGGTAGTCGGCGGTCGTCTGGGCAGTTCACAACAGGCGTCACATGCGACTCCCAGGTACTGGCAACCCTTCTAAGTTCCGCCACAAATGGAATTGTCTGTAGTAAGGCGATTGACCACGTATCGAATAAGAAATCACTGCTAACCCGGGATTGCGTATTCACCTGAAGGTGATGAGCAGGCATTTATTCAAGCCCGGAAAAGAGCCAACCCTTGGTAGGGTGAAGTGTTGGCGAAAAAAACCAACTGCATTGTGCAAGCTGTTTTAGAGGTCGTGAGATGACTAAAAAAAGGTACCCCAGACTCCTTGGCTTATTGCCACTTTTCGGCACGTTGCTGCTGGGAGGCTGCAATTGGACATTGCTCGATCCGGTGGGGCAGGTAGGGATCGAAGAGCGGAATCTGATCATCACTGCAACATTGCTGATGCTTCTGGTCGTGGTCCCGGTCATCTTGATGACCCTGATCTTCGCGTGGAAGTATCGCGCGTCGAACAAAAACGCCACATACGCTCCAAAATGGTCGCACTCCACCAAGATCGAAGTCGTGATCTGGACTGTGCCAATTCTCATCATCATCGCCCTGGGCGTGATTACGTATAAGTCGACCCACGCGCTGGACCCTTACCGTCCGCTTGAGTCCGACGTCAAGCCGGTCACCATTGAAGTGGTAGCACTGGACTGGAAATGGGTATTCATCTACCCGGAGCAAGGTATCGCTACCGTTAACAAGATCGTGTTCCCAGCCAACACGCCTGTTAACTTCCGCATTACCTCTGACTCTGTGATGAACTCGTTCTTCATTCCAGGTCTGGGTGGTCAGATCTACGCCATGGCGGGTATGACGACTAAGCTGCACTTGATTGCCAACAAAAACGCAGAGATGGATGGCATTTCGGCCAACTACAGCGGCGCTGGCTTCACTGGCATGAAATTCAAGGCGATCGCGACTTCCGAGGAAGATTTCAACGCCTGGGTAGCTGAAGTCAAAGCATCACCTAAACAGCTTGATAACGCTGAGTACGCGGCGTTGGAAAAACCAAGCGAGAACAACCCTGTAGAGCTCTACTCCACCGTTACTCCGAACCTGTTCCAGCTCATCATCGACAAGTATGAAGGGATGAACCCGGGCAAGTTCGTGAAGCACGAGAAGAAAGAAGAGTCCGGGACCCAAGGTTTGGACAACACCTCGAATTCAGCTGCCGGGGCAGAGGAGTAAACGATGTTTGGTAAATTAAGTCTGGACGCCATACCGTTCCACGAGCCGATAGTGATGGTTACCGTCGCTATGATTCTGCTCGGCGGATTGGCGCTCGTCGCTGCAATCACGTATTTCAAAAAGTGGAACTACCTGTGGTCTGAATGGCTAACGTCAGTCGACCACAAGAAAATTGGCGTGATGTACATCATCGTTGCCATGATCATGCTTCTGCGCGGCTTTGCCGACGCCGTCATGATGCGTACCCAGTTGGCCATGGCCACCGAGGGTTCACCTGGCTACTTGCCGCCTGAACACTATGACCAGATCTTCACCGCTCACGGTGTGATCATGATCATCTTCATGGCGATGCCATTCTTCACCGGCCTGATGAACCTTGCAGTGCCGCTGCAGATCGGCGCGCGTGACGTTGCCTACCCATTCCTGAACTCCCTGAGCTTCTGGCTGCTGGTATCCGGTGTGGTACTGGTCAACCTGTCGCTGGGCGTCGGCGAATTCGCCAAAACCGGTTGGGTTGCTTACCCGCCTCTGTCGGGCCTGCAGTACAGCCCTGGCGTGGGTGTGGACTACTACATCTGGGCGCTACAGTTATCAGGGCTAGGTACGACGTTAACCGGGGTGAACTTCCTGGCGACCGTGCTGAAAATGCGCGCTCCAGGCATGAAACTGATGGACATGCCGATCTTCACCTGGACCTGCACCTGGGCAAACGTTCTGATCGTGGCGTCGTTCCCGATCTTGACCGCTACCCTGGCACTGCTGACGCTTGACCGTTACCTGGATTTCCACATTTTCACCAACGAACTTGGTGGCAATCCAATGATGTACGTGAACCTGTTCTGGGCGTGGGGTCACCCTGAGGTATACATCCTCATTCTGCCGGCGTTCGGGATCTTCTCTGAAGTCATCTCGACCTTCACTGGCAAGCGTCTGTTCGGTCACCACTCGATGGTTTACGCCTCCGGTGCGATCTCGGTACTGGGCTTCATGGTTTGGCTGCACCACTTCTTCACCATGGGTTCGGGTGCCAGCGTCAACGCCTTCTTCGGTCTGGCGACGATGCTGATTTCCATCCCGACGGGTGTGAAGCTATTTAACTGGCTATTCACCATTTACCGCGGCCGTCTGCAGTTCACCAGCCAGGTCATGTGGACCTTGGGCTTCATGGTGACCTTCGCAATCGGTGGTATGACCGGCGTACTGCTGGCCATCCCGGGTGCTGACTTCGTTCTGCACAACAGCCTGTTTGTAATTGCTCACTTCCACAACGTAATCATCGGTGGTGCTGTATTCGGCTACATCGCTGGTTTCAGCTTCTACTTCCCTAAAGCGTTCGGCTTCAAACTGAACGAGAAGTGGGGCAAGGCTGCATTCTGGTTCTGGATCATCGGCTTCTTCATCGCCTTCATGCCGCTCTATGCACTGGGCTTCATGGGCATGACCCGTCGTCTGAACGCCACGACCAACCCTGAGTGGGTGCCTTACCTGTACGTTGCTGCGGTTGGTGCTGCCCTGATTGCTGTGGGTATCGCTTGCCAGTTGATCCAGCTGTACGTCTCGGTTCGTGACCGTAACAAACCAGAGAACGCCTGCGAATTCGGCGATCCATGGAATGGCCACACCCTGGAATGGTCGACTTCGTCGCCACCTCCGTTCTACAACTTCGCTGTTGTGCCAACCGTTCACGGTATTGACGCATTCACCGAAGCCAAAGAAGACGGTACTGCTTACAAGGCTCCGGCCAAGTACTCGCCGATCCACATGCCTAACAACACCGCTACCGGTGTGGTAATGGGCGCACTGCTGACCGTGTTCGGTTTCGCAATGATCTGGCACATCTGGTGGCTGGCTATCGCGAGCCTCGCTGGCACCGTTGTGTACTTCGTGATACACGCTGCCCGTGATGACCAAGGCTACATGGTGCCGGTGGAAACCATCGAGCGCATCGAAGCCGAGCAGCACAAGCGTCTGTTGGCCGCCAAAGTAATTCCGGCCGACCGTGTTGAAACCAAGTTGGGGCAGGCATAAACCATGTCGAACATAGCGACCAATGCTGGACACGCCCATGACCATGGGCACGATGACCACCATCACGACGCGGGCGAGACTACCGTATTCGGTTTCTGGCTCTACCTGATGACCGACTGCATCATCTTTGCATCGCTCTTCGCGGTATACGCAGTACTGGTAGGTAACGTAGCGGGTGGCCCGTCGGGCCACGACATCTTTGAACTGCCGTACGTGCTGGGTGAAACCGCACTGCTGTTGTTCAGTTCGATCACGTATGGCTTTGCCATGCTCGCGTTCTACAAAGGCAACAAAGGCGGCGTTCTGGGCTGGTTGGCCATTACCTTCCTGCTGGGTGCCGGCTTCATCGGCATGGAAATCAACGAATTCCACCTGTTGATCTCCGAAGGTTACGGTCCGCACCGTAGCGGCTTCTTGTCGGCGTTCTTCACCCTGGTCGGTACGCACGGTCTGCACGTGACCTGCGGTCTGATCTGGATGGCGATCATGATGTATCAGGTCAACCAACACGGCCTGACTTCCACCAACAAAACGCGTCTGAGCTGCCTGAGCTTGTTCTGGCACTTCCTGGACGTGGTGTGGATCTGCGTATTCACCGTTGTTTACCTGATGGGGACTCTGTAAATGGCTAACGCACATTCTGACGGCGCGAACCACGGCAGCGTGAAGTCCTACGCAACTGGCTTCATCTTGTCGGTGATCCTGACCGCAATTCCGTTTTGGCTGGTGATGAACCCGATCCTCGCCAAATCGACCACTCTGGCGATCGTTCTGTTGACCGCAGTGATCCAGGTTGTTGTTCACCTGGTGTACTTCCTGCACATGGACCGTTCCCCGGAGCAACGCAACAGCGTTGCAGCGCTGGTCTTCTCGGCGCTGGTTATTGTTCTGCTGGTGGGCTTGTCCCTGTGGATTATGTTCAGCATCCACGCTGAAATGATGGCGAAGTGAGGTAAACCCGATGTCCTTTAAGCACTTTATCCAAATCACCAAACCGGGGATCATTTTCGGTAACGTGCTTTCTGTGGCAGGTGGGTTCTTCCTGGCCTCGAAGGGGCATTTTGATCTTGCCCTGTTCCTGGCTGCGGTGATTGGCACCTCCTTGGTGGTGGCGTCCGGTTGCGTGTTTAACAACTGCATCGACCGTGACATCGACATCAAGATGGACCGCACCAAAAACCGCGTACTGGTGCAAGGCCTGATCTCGGCCAAGGTGGCGTTGCTTTACGCCACCTTGCTGGGGGTTGCAGGGCTTGTGCTGCTGTATCGCGTGGCCAACCCGCTGGCGGCCCTGTTCGCCGCGATTGGCTTCGTGATCTACGTCGGTTTGTACAGCCTGTACTTTAAGCGCAAGTCGGTACACGGCACGCTTATCGGCAGCCTGTCGGGTGCAATGCCGCCGGTCATTGGTTATGTCGCCGTGAGCAATCACTTCGACATGGCCGCACTGACTTTGCTGGTGATGTTCAGCCTGTGGCAGATGCCGCATTCGTACGCTATCGCGATCTTCCGCTTCAATGATTACCTGGCCGCATCGATTCCGGTGTTGCCAGTGAAGCGCGGGATCAAAGTGGCCAAGAAGCACATCCTGCTTTATATCCTCGCGTTCCTGATCGCGACCCTGATGCTCACCCTCGGCGGTTACGCCGGCATGAGCTACATGGCCGTGGCAGCCGCGATGGGCATGTACTGGCTATACATGGCGTGGACCGGCTACAAAGCCGTCGACGACAAGGTCTGGGCACGCAAGCTGTTCGTGTTCTCGATCTTCACCATCACCGCCCTGAGCGTCATGATGTCCCTGGACTTCAAAGTGCCGACCGAGTTGCTACTGACTTACGCGCACTAAGCCACCAGGCTTAAAAAACCCCGCCTTCGAAAGAAGCGCGGGGTTTTTTATGGCGGTTGAAAACCCATCAGTCATGGATGCAGGCATATGGCTGGGGGGGAATCTTCGGAAAGCTACGCGTACTACAAACCAAACGGATCCTTCTGACAGGGTGGTTCCGCACCCCCTCGGCATACTGGCTGAGCGCCGCCAACTGGCAATTTGACAGTTAGCAGGCACTCAACCTTCCTCCACCAGGATGCCGACATGACCCTATTACACAACAACGCTCACGCCTTGCCCGGTGCCTGCGTATGAAGCGCATGAACATCACCGTCGGGTCCAGGACCACGGTGGGCGGCGTGGTGGTGACGGGCTGGGACCTGATGACAATCAACGACCAGATTCTGGCCCGCGAAGGTGACAGCATCGAGTGCCCGGTGTGCGGCAGCACAGGCGTTATCGTGCTGTGCGGTCCGCGCCATGATGAATCACTGGGAGGGCGGCAAGCCGCGCTGGAAGGCGACTTGTGCCAGTGCCTGTGCCGCCCTGCGCCGCGACTGATCCCTGATCAATACATCAGAGGCCAGGTGTTGGGAGATGCCAGAGGGCCTCAACAGAGTTACATGGAGTATTTGGCTCAGTGGCCCGAATCGCCGGCAC
The DNA here is from genome assembly GCF_009600525.1 of Pseudomonas sp. FSL R10-1350. Classification (NCBI taxonomy): domain Bacteria; kingdom Pseudomonadati; phylum Pseudomonadota; class Gammaproteobacteria; order Pseudomonadales; family Pseudomonadaceae; genus Pseudomonas; species Pseudomonas sp. FSL R10-1350. The sequence goes on along the minus strand of NZ_WIVR01000001.1, from coordinate 81,745 downwards.
CTAAAAAAACAGCGCCCGCCAGTGCTGAACCCGAGCTGGAAGAAGAGGACGAAGAAGAGGAACTGGAGTCCGGCATCACCCTGCATGTGGGCTTGTTCTTCGATGGCACCGGCAACAACCAGGGCAACAGTGAAGCGGCGAAAGGGTGCCTGGCTATTAGCTTGGGTATTGGTGAACAGGAAGGCTCGGATATACGTCAGCATTGCGCGAGCTTTGGCTTTGACGGTAAAGGAAATTCGCCGGATAACAGCTATAGCAACGATGTCACCAATGTGGCGCGGCTTTATGACTTGTATCCGGATCATGCGGATACGCAATTGCCGCAAGGAACTGAAGAGGCGTTTCTCAGTGTCTACCTAGAAGGTATCGGTACAGTCACGGGGCAAGCTGACTCGGTCTATGGCCAGGCCAGCGGTCAAGGCAGCACTGGTATTGTGGCGCGAGTTGAGCAAGCGCCTGTCCTGATTTTGGAGCAGATTCGAACACTGCAAGACAACAATCCCGGCCTGATCATTTGGCGAATCGTTTTCGACCTGTTTGGCTTCAGTCGCGGTGCCGCTGCCGCACGGCATTGCGCCAATGATCTGGTGAAGGGAGCTGACAGTTTGTTGGCCAAAGCCTTGCCCGCCGGGTCACCCTTGCTGGTAGCCAGCTTCAAATGGCGCCACCGAACAGATTTCAACCTCAACTTTATCGGCCTGTTTGATACGGTGCCTGGGGTGGTTGCGCCTTTGAGCGGCGACTTTAGCCCGCACAACGCCAGTAACCCGGGCCTTGACCTGTACCTTGCGCCCGGCATTGCACGCCATGTGGTGCAATTTGTGGCGCGCCACGAATATCGTCATAACTTCTCACTGGTTCGTACCGACAATGACATCGAGCTGCCCGGTGTCCACTCCGATCTTGGTGGCGGTTATTTGCCTCTGGCCACCGAAAAAGTGCTGCTGAGTAAACCCCAGAGCAGTCAGGTGCCTGTCGACATGCCAGAAACCTCCACGGTCGCTTATGACCGAGCCCGGCAGTTGCTGGGGGTTATGCTGCCGGACCTGGAGCCCTATCTGCAGCGCTGGAGTATCGACACATGGGCGGTGGTTCTGCCTTATAACAAACGCCGTGACATGTTTGCCGAGAAACGCGTGTACGCCGCCCTTCGCAGTGAGCGGCAAGTGCATGGTCAGTTGTCACTGATTTACTTGCGGGCCATGCGCGAGCTGGGAATACGAAACGGGGTTCCTTTCGTATCCATTGATGATCGAAACCCTGCATTGGCGCTTCCTGCTGACCTGCACGACATTGCCATCAAGCTGCAAGCGTATGCCGTCGGCGACAGCTTTCCCGGACTGACCCATGAAGAGGTGGCTTTACTACAGCGCAAATACATCCACTTGTCAGGCAACTGGAATGCTGCCAGCGGCAAGAACAACAGCGACATTGAGGTGCTCTTTATCAATCGGCCGGCTGCGGGCGGTAAACGTGCGGTGCATCCCAATGAATAAATTCAAGTTGCTATGGGTGTGCGCTGTGTTTGGGCTGATGGTGGGCTGTGCCAAGGGCAGTAATGGGCTGCCCTATGATGGCTGGCGGCTAGGACTGTTCGCCCCCAACTACATGGAAGTGTGGATCGAAACCGCAGATGCGGTGGATGTGCGAGACCGTGTATTCAAACGAGCCATGAGCGGAGTAGCCGCTATCCAGACTCCTAAAAACCTCAAAGGGAATCCTCGCGGTTGGCCAAGTTATCCCGGTTGGGGTAAAGGTAAATATGTTTACGGGGCTGCTGTACCACGCCTGATTTATGTGCGCTGGCAATCATTGGTGGAGCCACAAACCTACGAGGCTTACATCGTGATCCCCGAACCCATTCAGCAGGCCATGGTCAAGCCTGAGAAAGCTTTTTGTGCCGCCGATGCCAAATGGATCACCGGTTACCGCAAAGGCGTGACCGTAGGGTTAGCACCCGGCGGTATTGCCAAGGTGTGGATTTCAGGCCCTTGCGTCAGGCCGATCGAAGTGACCAGGGTTCAGGGAGAAGTGGTGAAAGAAGGACCGTATGGCGGGAAGTCCGAAGGCCATCATTTCCCGCTTGGCGAAACGTCAAAAGCCTACATCGAAAAATACGGGGTGCCTTATGGCTCTTGGTAAAGGGCCGCCGCACACGCGCGGAGCATCCCAATGACTACATACAAGCTGCTATGGGTGTGCGGTGTACTTGGGTTGATGGCGGGCTGTGCCAAGGGCAGCAATGGGTTGCCCTATGATGCATGGCGCTTAGGGCTGGGAGCGCCTGATTATATGGAAGTTTGGATTGAAACCGCTGATGCAGTAGATGTGCGAGACCGCGTATTCAGGCGAGCCATGAGCGGAGTAGCCGCTATCAATACACCCAAAAGCCTCAAGGGCCACACGCGCGGCTGGCCCAGCTACCCCGGTTGGGGCGCAGGCAAGTATGTTTACGGGGCTGCTGTACCGCGCTTGATTTATGTGCGCTGGCAATCATTGGTGGAGCCACAAACCTACGAGGCTTATATCGTGATACCCGAAAGCATTCAGCAGGCCATGGTCAAGCCTGAAAAAGCTTTTTGTGCCGCCGATGCCAAATGGATCACCGGTTACCGTAAAGGCGTGACCGTAGGGTTGGCCCCCGGCGGTATTGCCAAAGTGTGGATTTCAGGCCCTTGCGTCAGCCCAATCGAAGTGGCCAGGGTTCAGGGCGAAGTCGTTAAAGAAGGACCTGATGGCGGTCGATCTGGTGGCAATTATGCCTTGCCCTTAAAACCAGAAACAAAAGCCTACATCGAAAAATACGGGGTGCCTTATGGCTCTTGGTAACGAGCCACCGAGGCGACGCTGCTGAGTTCAGCCGCGGATGATTCACTACGCGCCACTGGCCATGGCTTTAGCATGTCAGTGCGCGACAGGGGTCGTGTCAGCTTTCAAACCCGCCTTCCAGGGCGTGTATTCAATTCGGTGCACCAGGCTGGTCAAACCCGTGGCCTTGAAGCCCGGCATGGCGCTCATGTCGGTCTGTTTGCAGCGGGCGACCAGGGCGCGGAGTAAAACATCGTCCTGCTTGAACTCGGCCCGGCGCAGTACATGAGGGGCAAGGCTGGCCGCGCATTCCTGTACATGGCCACTGTTGTCGGTCATGACGATCAGGGTTGCGACACCGATGCTGTCGACAGGCAGCGGTGCGAACAGTTGCCGGTACAGAAAATCGTCTTGCGCCTTGGCTTGCACGGCCTCGTCCCGTTTGAGACGTTGCTCGGCGCTCATTCCGGTCAATGGGCCAACCGCTATCGGCGCCACTACGTTTGCAGTGCGCTTCTTTGGGTTGATTAATGACGATGGCAATTCGGGGAGTACGGCCGTCCAGCAGATCGGCAGCAAGTCTTTGGCCAGTTTTGCGTTGTAAGGGTAGAGTTTCGGGTCGAATTTGCGGTTGATCTGGGTGTCGCAACCGATCACCCGATTATGTTCATCCAGGGTGATTTTCAGATTAAAACTGCCACTGCGGCCCTCGCTATTGGCCAGATTGCCTGCAGGGCGCAGCACTCTGGTCATCAGCACTTCGTACAGTGCGCGTTGCCGGGGCTGTTCATTTTCCTGCGTGGGAGTGAGCGTAGTCGCGCGGGTATCCGTGGCAGTGGACTGGCAGCCCGCCAGCAGCAGGCCAGCAAGCGTGAGGGGGAATGCGCGTTTGAACATGACGATCCTTGTGCGAGAGACAGGTCCGGTCGAGTGTTTGTCGACGTTTAGCGGGCCGCAGTCTATCTCAGTCAGGATGCTTCATGCACATGAGATCTATTCGTATTTATGGAGGCGTAGCGTCATTGGCGTTTGAGGCCGAACGCGGGCCTGCAAAGCGGAGGCGCCTGAGCGCCTCCGGTTAACCGCAATGGATCAGAACAACCATTGGGCGCCGATGGAGTAGCCGGTCTGGCTGCCTTCATCGTTGCCCAGGCGGCCATTGATCTCGGCATACAGGCCCAGTTGCGGGGTGATGGCGAGTTGGCTGCCGAGCTGGGCGCGGCCATAGCTCTTGTCGACGCTGCCCAGGCGCGCGCCGCGTGCCTGACCGTCGGCGCGGCTGGTGAGGAGGATGTCATCCAGACGCCCGTCGCCCATTTCCTTGACCCAGGCGATGTCGCCGTAAGGTTGCAGGCTCATACCGGCCGGCAGGTCGAACGTGCCGCGGGCACGCCAACCGAGGCTGGCTTGCACAGAGTCGAAGCTCTGCTCTTCGTAGCTCAGGGCGGTGCGCAGGTCTTGTTTTTCGTGGAACGTGTCGATGCGGTAGTGGCTGTAATCCAGGCCTGCAAACGGGCCGCTTTTGAGCGCGCCGAAATCAAAGTCATAGCCGCCGATCACGCGGGCACCCAGGCTGAGTGCGTCCGTCTTGCCGGTCAGTTTCTGGCTCAGCAGCACAGGGCCGCCGTTGGCCTGAATCACCAGATTACGTTTGCTGTCGAACTGGGTAGTGCCTGCGCTCAAGTCACCGGCCAGCCAGAGTGGGCCGCCATCGTTGAGCAAGGCGTAGACCGCTGCCTGCCAGCTTTCGCTGTCGAGTTTGCCGCCGCGTTCCAGTTTGTCGCGCCCGTTCAGGTAGCTCAGGCTGGCGCCCACGCTCAGGCTGGAAGTCAGTTGGTAGTCGCCCAGCGCATGCAAGCCAAGACGGCGACCTTCGTTGAACGGGCCGCTGTCTGCGCTATATTCGCCATCGATACCGATTTCGCCATCAAAACTGCCGACGTCGCGGCTGGCCGCTTGCAACGTCAACCAGCGGCGATCCAGCAGATTGACCTGGGCCTGATGCTGGCGTTGCAGGTTGTCTTGCTGAGCGCGTGCGACCGCGCCGCCCGAGGCGGTGGAAGCCATCAAGTCAGCGTTGGTCAACTCCAGCACCAGTCGGCTGAGCAGTCGCGAATAGTCGCGCAGGCGCTGGTCGATGCGTTCCTGGCCGAAGGCGTTGGTGAGCACGGCTTCGTTATCTTTCTTCGGGTCATGCCAGGTCGAACCGCCAGGAATGGCCGGGTTATCGGTCTGGGTGTAACCGTCCAGATCCCCCAGTTCCCAGTTGGTGGCTTCGACGTAGAGCACCGGGATATTCAGCTTTTCAAACGATTCGCCATCACTGCAGCAACCGGTGCCAGCCGGGTAGGCGGCATCGAGGCCAGGGTTGCTGAACAGGTTGATGTTGAGCTCTTTGGCGAGCTTGAACGCGTGCTCACGCAATGAGGTCAGGCCCGGATTGCTGACGCTGTTTTTACCCGAGTGGGCGTACATCATGTCGCCGGTAATCAGACTGTCGAGGTTAATCATGGCCAGCATGTTCTCGCGCTGGCTGGCGCTCAAGCTGTTGACGAAGGCTTTGGAGCCTTGCAGGCCTTCTTCTTCAGCACCAAAACCAATCACTTGCAGGCCGTATTCGAGCGGTACGCCGTTGAGGTTACGAGCGATTTCGGTGAGCACGCTGGCGCCAGAACCGTTGTCATCCAGACCTTGCAGGGTCGGGCGGCCAAAGTACGTGTCGAAATGCGCACCGACCACCACGTATTGCGGCTTGCTGCCCGCCGCGTAGGCCACCACGTTTTGCGAGCTGCGGCTGTTACCGGCCCCCCAGGAAAAATCCTGGCGGCTGATGCTGTACGCATCGCCCATCTGGCTTTGCATCCAGTCGGCGGCACCGGCAAAGTTGGCCGTGCCCCGGTAGCGGCCGGGGTAGTCGTTTATCAGCTTATCGAGGGTAGTTGCAGCATGTTCGCCGTAGTTATAGGCATGGCCTTGGGTTGACAGCAGGGCGCCGGCAACGCTGACAGCGAGTGCGAGGGGTTTGATCACAACGTCTTCCTTGGAGTTATTAGAGGTTTAGCGATTTATCCTGTTGCAGGATGTGCGCCCTCTATTGGGCGTTTACGGCAGATTGACGCACTGTATTAATCCTTTGTCGCTCCTGTATAAACGGGCGCACTTTTTTGCGCCCGAACACGATTATTTAAATCAGGGCGTGACTCAAAATCGGGCAGGATTATGCGGCAGTGATGCGAAAAGTAGCACTGTGCTATCGGCTGTTCAGTCCATAAACGTCTGTAGGAGCGAGCTTGTCTCGCGATCTTTTGATCTTAAAAGATCGCGAGACAAGCTCGCTCCTACAGGGGAATACAACCTATGGCATCAATGCAATATCTGGCTCAAAAACAGCTGGGTCCGTTCTTTCTGCGGGTTGTCGAAGAAGGCATCAGGTGCGGCCTGCTCGACGATTTCACCTTTGTCCATGAAGATCACCCGGTCGGCCACGGTGCGGGCAAAGCCCATTTCATGGGTGACGCAGAGCATGGTCATGCCGTCTTCGGCCAGGCCGATCATGGTCTCCAGAACCTCTTTGACCATTTCCGGGTCCAGTGCTGACGTCGGCTCGTCGAACAACATGATTTTGGGCTTCATGCACAAGGCGCGGGCGATGGCCACGCGTTGCTGTTGACCGCCGGACAACTGGCCGGGGTACTTGTGGGCCTGCTCCGGAATACGCACGCGCTCCAGATAATGCATGGCGATTTCTTCGGCCTGGCGCTTGGGCATCTTGCGCACCCACATCGGCGCCAGCGTGCAGTTTTGCAAAATGGTCAGGTGCGGGAAGAGGTTGAAGTGCTGGAACACCATGCCCACTTCACGGCGAATCGCTTCGATCTGTTTGAGGTCGTTGGTCAGTTCCACGCCATCGACCACGATGCGGCCTTGCTGGTGCTCTTCAAGGCGGTTAAGGCAGCGGATGGTGGTGGATTTACCCGAACCCGACGGGCCGCACAGCACGATTCGCTCGCCCTGGTTGACGTTCAGGTTGATGTCTTTCAACACGTGAAATTGGGCGTACCACTTGTTGACGTCCTGCATCTGGATAATCCCGGCAGGGCTGACAGGGTGTTTGATTGCTTCATTCATCGCAGAACTCCTAACGCTTATGACCGGTGTCGAGCTTGCGTTCCAAATACATGGAGTAGCGCGACATGCCAAAACAGAACATCCAGAACACCAGGGCGGCAAACACATAGCCTTCAGTGGCCATGCCCAACCATTTAGGGTCGGCGGCGGCTTGTTTGACGCTGTTGAGCAGGTCAAACAGACCGATGATGATGACCAGGCTGGTGTCCTTGAACAGCGCAATAAAGGTGTTCACGATGCCCGGAATCACCAGCTTCAAGGCTTGCGGCAAAATCACCAGGCCCATGCTGCGCCAGTAACCCAGGCCCATCGCTGCGGCTGCTTCGTACTGGCCTTTGGGGATGGCTTGCAGACCGCCGCGCACCACTTCAGCCACGTAGGCTGACTGGAACAGAATCACGCCGATCAACGCCCTTAGCAGCTTGTCGAAGTTCATGCCTTCGGGCAGGAACAGCGGCAGCATCACTGACGACATAAACAGCACCGTGATCAATGGCACGCCGCGCCAGAACTCGATGAAGGTCACGCACACCACGCGAATCGCCGGCATGTTCGAACGGCGCCCCAACGCGAGCACGATGCCTAAGGGCAACGCGCCTGCAATGCCTACGGTGGCGATCACCAGTGTCAGCATCAGGCCGCCCCATTGGCTGGTCGTCACGCTGGTCAGGCCCCAATAGCCGCCATGCAGCAGGGTGAAGGCCAAAACCGGGTAAACCACCAGAAAGCCCAGCCCGTAAATGGCCTTGTGCGTGAAGCGAGAGATAAACAACGGCGCCGCGCCGATGACGGCCAGCCACACGGTCAGGTCAACGCGCCAGCGCAGGTCAGCGGGGTAGTAGCCATACATGAACTGCCCGAAGCGCTGCTGAATGAACACCCAGCACGCGCCTGACCCGGTGCAGTCGGCGCGGGTGCTGCCTGTCCAGTTCGCGTCAAGGATGGCCCACTGCACCAGCGGCGGCACTGTCAGGTACAGCAGGTAGAACGCCAGCAACGTCAGCAGGGTGTTGAAAGCACCGCTGAACAAGTGGGTGCGCATCCATGCGATGGGGCCGAACACTTTGTTCGGGGGCGGCAGGTCGGGCTTGAAATGATGAGTCGTCATGGCCGTCTCCTTAGCGTTCGATCAGCGCAATGCGCTTGTTGTAAACGTTCATCAGCAAAGAAATGCTGATGCTGATTGCCAGGTACACGCTCATGGTGATCGCAATGACTTCAATGGCCTGACCGGTCTGGTTGAGCACCGTTCCGGCAAATAACGAGACCATTTCCGGGTAGCCGATCCCGGCCGCCAATGACGAGTTTTTTGCCAGGTTGAGGTATTGGCTGGTCAGCGGCGGAATGATCACCCGCAGGGCTTGCGGGATGATGACCTTGCGCAGCGTCGGCCCCGGGCGCAGGCCCAGGGAGCGTGCGGCTTCGGTCTGGCCATGGCTGACGGAGGTGATGCCTGAGCGCACGATCTCGGCGATAAACGCTGCGGTGTACACCGTCAGGGCCAGGGTAAGCGCCAGCAGTTCTGGTATCAGCACCCAGCCACCGACAAAGTTAAAACCCTTGAGCTCGGGCATTTCCCACTGCAGCGGCGCGCCAAAAATCAGCGCGCATGCCCCGGGAATTACCAGCAGCAAGCCCAGCCCGGCCCAGAACTTATGAAACGGTTGGCCGGTGGCTTCAAAGTGTTGGTTGGCCCGGCGCACCATCAAGCCGACAGCAATGAGGGCAAGCAGCACGCTGCATGCAAAGGGCCAAAAGCCGTCAGCGGCCAGCGCCGCGGGCATGTTCAGACCCCGGCTGCTGACAAAGAAGGTGTCATTGAAGTGATGGCTATTGCGCGGTCCCGGCATGCTCAGGAACACCGCGAAGTACCAGAACAGGATTTGCAGCAGCGGCGGAATGTTACGGAACACTTCCACGTAAACAGTCGCCAGCTTGTTGATCATCCAGTTGGGGGACAAACGCGCCACGCCGATGATGAAGCCGAGGAGGGTGGCCAGAACCACGCCAATCACCGTCACCAGCAAGGTGTTGAGCAAGCCGATGACAAAGACTCTGGCGTAGCTGTCCGATTCTTTGTAATCGATTAAATGCTGCGCGATACCGAAACCGGCACTGCGCTCAAGAAACTCGAAACCCGAGGTGATCCCTCGGTGTTGCAGGTTGGTCTGGGTGTTATTGAACAGATACCAGCCCAGTGAAACGACCGCCACAATCGTAATGATCTGAAACAGCCACTCACGCACTTTGGGATCGCTGAAGCGCAGCTTCTGCTTGGGTGCGTCGATTAGGTTTTGCATGTAATGCCCCGGAAAAAACCAACAGAACATCGCCCGGCGATCAACCGCCGGGCGACAACGCATTCAACGATCAGCGCACAGGCGGTGCGTATTGAATGCCGCCGTTGTTCCACAGTGCGTTCAGCCCGCGGTCAATTTGCAGAGGGCTGCCTTTGCCCAGGTTTCTCTCAAAGACTTCGCCGTAGTTGCCGACTTGTTTGACGATCTGCACCACCCAGTCCTTGCGCAACTTCAGGTCTTTGCCGTATTCGCCGTCGGCACCCAGCAGGCGGGCTACGTCGGGGTTCTTGCTGGTCTTGGCTTGAGCTTCCACGTTCTTCGACGTAATGCCCGCTTCTTCAGCGTTGAGCATGGCGTAACCCACCCAGCGCACGATGGCCAGCCAGTCGTCGTCACCGTTGCGCACAATTGGGCCCAGCGGCTCTTTGGAAATGGTTTCTGGCAGGACGACATAATCCTCAGGGTGGGCCAGTTTGCTGCGCTGTGCGTAGAGTTGGGACTTGTCGGAACTCAGCACGTCACAGCGGCCGGACTCCAGCGACTTGGCGCTTTCATCGGAGGTGTCGAAGGTGATCGGGCTGTACTTCAGCTTATTAGCGCGAAAGTAGTCGGATACGTTCAGCTCGGTAGTGGTCCCGGCGAGGATGCACAGGGTTGCTCCGTCCAGCTCCTTGGCACTTTTTACACCGAGCTTTTTGTTGACCAAAAAACCAACGCCGTCGTAATAGGCGATAAACCCCGGGAATTTCATGCCCATCCCTGCATCGCGGGAGCTGGTCATGGTGGTGTTGCGCGACAAGATGTCGATTTCGCCCGATTGCAGGGCAGTGAAGCGCTCCTTGGCATTCAACTGGCTGAATTTGACCTTGCTGGCGTCACCAAACACGGCGGCAGCCACCGCGCGGCAGACGTCAGCGTCGATCCCCAGGATCTTGCCGTGGGCATCCGGTACCGAGAAGCCCGGTAAACCATCGGAGACGCCGCATTGGATAAACCCTTTCTTCTGGATGGCGTCCAGCGTGGCGCCCGCCGAGGCGCCACTGGCAAGACCCATCAGGGACGTGGCGGCGAGTGTGAGCCCAGCAAGTTTCAATCTATTCATTCCAATGCCTCAAGTGATGTTTCATTGTTGTTATCGGATGCTTGAGTGTCTTCGCGTTCAAATAAGTGTTGAGCGAAGTAAGTGCCAGTCTCATTAAATGGTCGGCACTAAGTCGATGAAGCTTTAAATGGGCTAACCAAGAGCGTTTTTTATAAACAGCCTTTAATAGTGTTTTTTATTCACAGGTAGGCCAGAGAGCGTCGATGCCCTTGCTTGAATAAGTTCTTGAACCAAGGAGGCCCACACTAAACCTTGTGTTGTTCCTCCGGCATAAGTTGCCCCGGCGGCAACACGATTAAATGCACACCAATGCACAATCGACAGGCCATCTTGAGTACCGGGCCGGGCGCATTCAATGATCTGTAAGTTGTCACTTTCGATCGCCTTGGCATAGGCGTTTGGGAAATGCCGGGCAACAGCGGCCAGGCAGGCGGCGAGTATGTGTTGTTTGTCCGCCGGGCTTGCATCGGGTGGCACCTGGCCGCCGGAGACAAGAATGTGGCCTGCGTCCAGGCGGCAATTCATGACGCCGATTGGCAACGCGTAGTGCAACTTGACCCCGCGCAGGTCGGCGCCTTCGTTGCCGACAGCGATCAATTTGAAAAACCAGCCGGTGATCGGTAATACGTCTGGTTGCTCAACGCCCATGGCGGTGACGACGAAGTGCTCTCTGCTCAGTTCGGTCATTTGCCCCCGGCTCAGACGCTGGGGCCGGAACTGAACCCCGGCGCGCTGCAAAAGCGTCACCAGCTCGGCCATCACCTCGACAAACGCCAGCTCGTATCCCGATACCTCAATGGCGCGGCTGATCCCGGGCATTGCATACCTGGCCTCAAATTGCTGCTGGCTGATCTCCAGCAACTCGCCACCCGGCCTGCCACTCGGCCAAGGTGAACGTTCAATCGCGCATTGCTCGCCAATTGCTGCGTCTGCGCCTTCGTCTCCTTCTCGATAGGCCCGCACAATCCCTGCCTTGGCGAAAGGGCGCAGTGACGGGTTGTCGGCCAGGAGCTTTTCAAACAGCTCGATGCCTGCGCGATTGCACGCAATGGCCAAGTGTTGATTGGCGGGCAGCAAGTAGTCGTTATGCAGCGGCTTTGCCGCCGTCTCCGTTGCAGACAGATGGCGCATATTGACGTTCTTGTGACTGGCGCCATCGCTCTCCTGATCCCCGCCGTAAACCGTGACCTGATAATTCGCCAAGCGGCACATCACCGCCTGGAGCAGGCCGTTGATCCCTCTACCGATGATCGACACGCAGGGCGCACCGGCTTCAACCGGTTTGGTCGGGATCATCAATGAGCGGGCACATTGGCGCCTGACCAGGCCGCGCAAGGCGGTGAGGCTCAGTTGCACGCAGACGGCATAGTCAAGGTCGCGATGGCAGGCTTCGGTGGTTGCCGCCTGCGTCGTCAGCGTCGCCGGCTTGCACCACGTTGAGGTGCTACAACCGAGCGCCAGGGTGCGCAGACGAAAGGCATCCAGTGTTGCGGGCCCGTAGTCGACGATCAACTGGATGCCTTGAGCCTTTGCCAGAGCCTGCAACGCCGCATCGCTGAACACCTGCGGTTTGGCGACACAGACCACACGGGCCTGGGGGTTCAGGCTCTCAATGAGGGCACGGTCAATGCGCTGGGTGGAGTCGTCATTCAGCGACAAACAGATCGCAACAGCGTTCGCCCCTTGCAGTGCTTCAAGCCAGTCAGCGACAAATGAGACCCGGTTGACCGGTGTTGGCGTTTGGCCTGGGCGCACTAACACCGTGATCCGGATGTCCGGGTTTTGCTCAAGCAACAGGTTAACCAGGGCTTTGCCGACATTGCCGTAGCCGAGCACGCAAACAGCCTGTGCTGTGCCGCCATCGGCCAGTGTCAGCCAGTGGGCGATATAGGCCGCTACATGCGGCGCGTTGACCCCCGGCGTATTGATCACCCGGACATGGTTGGGCGCACACAGGTCCAGTCGCACTTTATCCAGGCTCGAGCCTCTGCGAATCAGCACAAGATCGCCGAATGGGTGGCACGTTCGCCACAGGTCAATGACCTCGGCATCAATGCTTTGATCCCCGACAACGAGGGTTGACGGGCGCAGCAGTGCGATCTGTATCAGCAGTGTTTGTTTGGTTAATGTCGGGGGCAGAAAAATGACATTACTGGGCGCATCGGCTTTCCAGCCACTGGACACTGGTGCGATATGTAATATGTTTTCGGTAGTGGCAATCAGTGATGCAGCAACTGGCGGAACGCAAGAGAGCCTCATGGCGTTATCTCCAACACTTCTGACCTGTTAATGCCTCACGCAGAGGCACTTAATAAAGTTGGCGTTGCAACAGTAAGCATGGGGTTTATATGAGGGGTGTTGAATACAGGGATTAACGTCAACGGACGTCGAGTGGACTATAACTAGCGTTCAAGGAAAGTTGGGCCGATAACAATATCTTGAACGTGATCATGATTAAGTCCCCTGTGATTTAAAAATGCGTCATCTAATTACCTCGGCAAAACTAGCAGTAACTAGCATCAAGGTCTGTAGGACGCTTCCTAAATTTCAGGATTACTTGATGTGGGTGTCGACTGCGACACCCACATGATCTCTATGGACGCCAGCCCAATTGGCTGGAGATTTGTTGCGAGGCTTCCATCAGTTGTTTGACGTAGTCCTGTTTCAGTTCTTCGCGAAAGCGAAAGCACGGAAAGGACACGCTCATGCCGCCGATCACATGGCCAAAGCGGTCCCTGATCGGCGCCGCCAGGCAGCGCATGTTGTCTTCGAATTCCTCATGGTCTTCGCCATAGCCTTGCTCACGCACCAACGCCAGTTCGTGCAGGTACTCATCAATGCTGGTGAGGGTATTGTCGGTTCGACGCTCAAAACTTTCTTCGCGCAGGTGCGCGAGCAACTCGTCTTCTTCCAGCCAAGCCATCAGCACTTTGCCAATCCCGGTGCAGTACAACGGGGCGCGGCGGCCGATGCGTGAGTACATGCGCAGGTTGTACTTGGAGTCGATCTTGTGCACGTAAACGATGCTGCCCTCGTCGAGGATGCCCAAGTGCACGGTCTCGCCGGTCAGCTCATTGATGCGCCGCATGCCCGGTTCGGCTTCGCGCACGATGTCCAGGTGGGGCAGGGCCTGGGCGCCCAGTTCGAACAGGCGAACGCTGAGGCGGTAGCGGTCTTCGGCATCCTGGACCACATAGCCACGGGCTTTGAGCGACTGCAAAAAGCGGTAAACCGTGCTTTTTGACATGTCCAGCTTTTGCGCGATTTCTGACACGCCGCTTTCTTCAGGGTGTTCGGCCAGGGTTTCAAGCACAGCCATGGTCCGCCCTACGGCCGACACCAGTTCATTGTTTTGGGTGGTGCTGTTGTCCATGGAGGCTCCAACACAATTAAAAAAAACAAGGATATACCCTGGCGAATCGAAACGCTGTTCCATTTTGCTTGACGGTGCTGGAATTAAGATTAGAATCGGCCACAAGCTAAAAAATGAAACGCCGTTTCGAAAACAATAATAGCGCTGCACAAGACCCTCTCTTACGGGTCTGCGTTGACGCAAAACACAAGGCGCGCAGTGATGACAGTAATGCTCGGGCATTGCCCACAGGCCGAACGATCCCGCCCCCTCAAGGTGGCGTTGATTGGCGAGTGCATGATTGAGATGCGCGGTGAGCCGGGGGCGACGTTCAGCCAGACATTTGGCGGCGACACGCTGAATGCAGCGGTCTACCTGGCCCGTGTCAGCCAGGGCAGCGCGATGGGTGTCGACTACATAACGGCTGTCGGTGCAGATGCTTTCAGCGTTGCCATGCGCCAGATGTGGCGCGATGAAGGCGTGGGTGACCAGCACGTTCGGGTGATCCCCGATGCGCTGCCGGGGTTGTACTTTATTCAGACCGACGACCAGGGCGAACGCCGTTTTGCCTACTGGCGTGGCGAAGCCGCCGCCCGCCGGGTGTTCGACGGGCCGCAAGCCGATGCCCTGCTCAGTGCGTTGGCCGATTATGACTATGTGTATGTCAGCGGCATCAGCCTGGCGATCCTCACGCCCGGTGGCCGCGAACGCTTGATGCAAGCCCTGAGCCTGGCCCGAGCGGCCGGTACGCGCATCGTCTTCGACAACAATTACCGCCCCCATTTATGGCCCGACGTACACGCTGCACGCCAGGCGTACAGCGACATGTTGCGCCTGACGGACCTGGCCCTGATCACCTGGGAAGACGACGCCGCGCTGTTCGGTTATGCCGATCACACAGAACTGTTTCGCGCCTATCAAGCCTTCGGCGTGGGCGAAGTCGCGCTTAAACGTGGCGCGGCCTCGTGTTTGATTCAGTGCGCGGCGGGGCACGTTGAAGTGCCCGCCGAACACGTACAGCACATCGTTGACACCACCGCGGCGGGCGACTCGTTTAGCGCGGCGTACCTTGCTTGCCGTTTGCAAGGTGGCGAGCCCGCACTGGCGGCGCGCTGGGGCCATCGGCTGGCCGCGCAAGTGGTGCAACACCCCGGGGCGCTGATCCCGCGCGCGGCCATGCCGACACTGAGCATGCCCGCATTGTCTTCTGTGGCTGAGGCTTGAGCGTATGAAAATTGTTGAAGCGCGGGTGATCGTCACTTGCCCTGGGCGCAACCTGATCACCCTGAAAATTGTCACCGACTCCGGCCTGTATGGCATCGGCGACGCGACCTTGAACGGCCGCGAAATGGCCGTGGTGGCATACCTTGAAGAGCACGTTTTACCCGCCTTGATCGGCCGCGATGCACAGCGTATCGAAGACATCTGGCAGTACCTGTATCGCGGGGCCTACTGGCGCCGTGGCCCGGTGACCATGACTGCGATTGCCGCCGTCGACGTGGCGTTGTGGGACATCAAGGCCAAGGCCGCCAACATGCCGTTGTACCAGTTGCTGGGTGGCAAGAGCCGCGAGCGGGTCATGGTGTATGGGCATGCTACGGGCAAGGACATCGAGGGGTGCCTGACCGAGGTCGCCCGCCATGTTGAGCTGGGCTACAAAGCCGTGCGCGTGCAGTGCGGGATTCCGGGCATTGCCACCACGTATGGCGTGGCCAAGCGCAGCGGCGAACGCTATGAACCGGCCGACAGCGACCTGCCCGCCGAGCATGTGTGGGACACCGCCAAATACCTCAATCATGTGCCCAAACTGTTCGCCGCCGTGCGCGAGCGTTTTGGCGATGACCTGCACATTCTGCATGACGTCCATCACCGGCTGACGCCCATTGAAGCCGGGCGTCTGGGCAAGGCCGTAGAGCCGTTCAACCTGTTCTGGCTTGAGGACTGCACCCCGGCCGAGAACCAGGAGGCTTTTCGCCTGATCCGTCAGCACACCACCACGCCGTTGGCAGTGGGCGAGGTGTTCAACTCGATTCACGACTGCCGCGAGCTGATTCAAGAGCAGTTGATTGATTACATCCGCGCCACGCTGGTGCATGCAGGCGGCATCAGCCATGTGCGGCGGATCGCTGATTTTGCCGCGCTGTACCAAGTGCGCACCGGGTTCCACGGCGCCACCGATCTGTCGCCGGTGACCATGGGCGCAGCGCTGCATTTCGACACGTGGGTGCCCAACTTTGGCATCCAGGAACACATGCCCCACGACCCGTTGACCGAGGCTGTGTTCCCCCACGCCTACCGCTTTGAAGACGGCCATTTCACCCCCGGCGAAACCCCGGGCCATGGCGTGGATATCGACGAAACACTGGCCGCCCAATACCCCTACAAACGCGCCAGCCTGCCGGTTAACCGCCTCGAAGACGGCACGCTCTGGCACTGGTAACACTCCGTTTAAAGCTTTTTGCGCGACTGTTTAATAACTATAAAAAATTGGGCGTCATGCCTTGGCAGGAGTTATCCGATGAAAGCGTTTCAAGTGAGAGCACCTTTTGAGTTTGGCCTGGCTCAGGTTGAAGTCCCGCAGGTCGCCCGTAATGAAGTGAAGGTCGATGTGGTCTACGCCGGTATCTGCGGTTCGGATCTGCATATCATTCACGGGCAGAACGCCTTTGTGCGCTTTCCCCGCGTCACCGGCCATGAGTTTTCGGGCGTGGTGCGCGAAGTGGGCGAAGGCGTAGAGAGCATCAAGGTCGGCGACCGCGTGTGCATCGACCCGGTGATCAGTTGCGGCACCTGCTACCCGTGCCGCATCAATCGGCCCAACGTGTGCACCCAGTTGCAAGTGATCGGCGTGCACCGCGACGGCGGTTTCAGCGAGCAAGTCAGCGTGCCGGCGAGCAATGTTCATCGCCTGCCGGACTCGATGTCCCTGAGCCACGCCGCCCTGGTCGAACCTTACTCCATCGCCCTCAACGTGCTGGACCGCATGCAGCCGCACCCCGGAGACAGCCTGCTGATTTACGGCGCCGGAGTGATCGGCCTGACCTTGGTGCAAATGGCCCGTGCATTGGGGCTGACCGACATTACCGTGACCGACGTCATTGATGAGCGCCTTGAAACCGCGCGCTCGCTGGGTGCTACCCGAACCCTTAATGGCAAGGACGTCGACGTTGAAGCGACCATGCGTGAACTGACCGAGGGCCAGGGCGTGCCGCTGATTGTCGATGCCGCCTGCATCCCGGCATTGATGCCGCAAATGGTGCGCCTGGCTTCGCCGGCGGGGCGGATTGGCCTGCTGGGTTTCAACGCCACGCCCACCGACCTGGTGCAACTGGAAATGATCAAAAAGGAACTCACCCTGGTGGGTTCGCGCCTCAACAACCGCAAGTTCCCACGGGTGATCGAACTGATCGCCAGCGGCAAGTTGCAGGTTCAGGAAATGATCAGCCACCGCGTCGGCTTTGATGACATGCCCGAGGCGATCGCCCTGATCGAAAACCACCCCGAGCAGACTCGCAAAGTGCTGGTGCAGCTCAACACCGCTCATTCCTGAACACCTTAGCTCCATGTGCCCGCTGCTGGGCACCCTCACCGAATAAACATAAAAAGCGGGAGGTTCCAATGTTTGGTCAAGGTCGTACGTTAATCATCATCATGCTGTTCCTGGCAGGCGTCATTAACTACCTGGATCGCTCGGCATTGTCCGTGGCTGCCCCATTCATCCAAAAAGACTACGGTCTGACCACGGGTGAAATGGGCATGATTTTCAGTAGTTTTTTTGTCGGCTATGCCGCCTTCAACTTTATCGGCGGCTGGGCGGCCGACCGCTATGGCGCCAAAACCACGCTGCTGCTGGCGATGGTGCTGTGGTCGCTTTTCAGTGGTTTGACCGTGCTCACGGTCGGCTTCATGTCGCTGGTGTTTATCCGCATTCTGTTCGGCATGGGCGAAGGCCCGCTGAGCGTGACCACCAGCAAAATGGTCAACAACTGGTACACGCCCAAGCAACGGGCGCGGGCGCTGGGTTCCTCCATGTCGGGCACCCCGTTGGGGGGCGCGATTTCCGGGCCGGTGGTGGGCTTCATTGCCATCAGCTACGGCTGGAAGGTCTCGTTCATCATCATTATGTTGATCGGCCTGGTGTGGGCTGCGGTCTGGTACAAGTTCGTCAAGGACAAACCTACCGGCAAGGTTGCGCAAGAGATTGCCGAAGGTGAAGGCCAGAGCGACATGGCGGCGCTGCCGGTGCATCCGCTGCGCTACTACCTCAAGCAACCGACGGTGCTGTTCACCTCGCTGGCGTTCTTCTCGTACAACTACACGCTGTTTTTCTTCCTGACCTGGTTCCCCAGCTACCTGACGATGGCCCACGGCCTCAACGTCAAAGAGATGAGCATCGCCACGGTCATTCCCTGGGTGCTGGGCTTCCTCGGGCTGGCGCTGGGCGGGTTTATCTCCGACTTCGTGTTCAAAAAGACCGGGCGCATGATGTTCTCGCGCAAAGTGGTGCTGGTCACGTGCCTGCTGGCCTGTGCGGTGTGCATCGGTTTCGCCGGTATCGTCAAAACCCTGTACCCGGCGGTCGCGCTGGTGGCTTTGGCGGTGTTCTTCCTGTACCTCACCGGCGCCATTTACTGGGCGATCATCCAGGACACCGTGCCCGCCGCACGGGTAGGCGGGGTCAGTGGCTTCATGCATTTTCTGGCCAACACCTCGGGCATCATCGGCCCGACCCTGACCGGCTTTCTGGTGCAGTTCACCGGCTCGTTCACCAGTGCCTTCTTGCTGGCGGGGCTGCTGACCATCATCGGTGCGGTGTGTGTGGCGCGTTATGTCCGCCCGCTGCCCGTCACTGACGCTGCCGCGCCGCCAACGGACACGGTTGTGCCGCGCCCGGCGCTGTCGCAGCCCTGAACCCCGAGGAGAGTCGCGATGCCTGTTGTTCAGCGTGTGCCCTCGGTCGCGGCCGAGGCCGAAGTCGGGATTGTGCATTTGGGCCTGGGAGCGTTTCACCGCGCTCATCAGGCGGTGTATGTGCAGCGTCATCTCAATCGCCACGGTCACAGCGACTGGGGCGTGTGCAGTGCCAACCTGCGCTCCAACCGGGCGCTGGTTGAGCAATTGCGCGAGCAGCACAACCGCTATGCGGTGGCGGAGTATCAAGACCGCGAACAGGTGACCTTGCGCGACATCACGGTGGTACGTGAGGCGCTGTTTGTCGGGGATGGCGGGCAGGAACTGGAGCAACTGTTGCAGCGCATGGCCGACCCGAACACCCGGATCGTCACGCTCACCGTGACCGAAAAAGGCTATTACCTGAGCCCGGCCAGCGGCCAGTTGCAGGTGCAAAATCCTGCGATCATTCACGACCTTGAACATCCGCAAACGCCGCGCACTGCGCCGGGGATTGTGCTCGAAGCCCTGCGCCGACGGTACGAAGCAGGCGTCCCGGCATTCACCGTATTGTGTTGCGACAACATGCCCGACAACGGCCAGCGCACCCGCCAGGCCGTGAGCGGTCTGGCGGCTGCACACAACCGTGAGCTGGCGCAGTGGATTGATCAGCAGGTGGCGTTTCCGGGCTGCATGGTCGATCGCATCGTGCCCGCCATGGACGCCCAGGCCTTCACCCGGTTGGCGCAAGAACTGGATTGCCATGACCCGGCGGCCGTGGTGTGTGAGCGCTTTAGTCAGTGGGTGATCGAGGACCACTTCCCCCAGGGGCGCCCAGACTGGGAGGTCGAGGGCGTACAGATGGTGGCCGATGTCCGGCCTTTCGAAACCATGAAGCTGCGCATGCTTAACGGCAGCCATTCGTTGATGGCTTACATCGGGCTGCTGGCGGGGCATGAGTCGGTGTTCGAGGCCATCAGTGACCCGGATCTGCTGCGCTTTATCCGCCGTTACATGAATGAAGAAGCGGCGCCGACTCTGGACATGCCCATCGGCATTGATGTGTCGGGTTATGCCCGCGATTTGTGCGCACGCTTTGCCAACGACAGCCTGCAACATCGCCTGCGGCAGATCGCCATGGACGGTTCGCAAAAACTGCCGCAGCGCTGGTTGCAAGGCGCCCGGCAGTTGCTCGATGCAGGGCAGCCCATCGACTGCATCGCCCTCGGCGTCGCGGCCTGGATTCACTACTGCACGCAGCCTGTGGCGGGCGGCGTGATGCACATTATCGACGACCCGTTGAGCGCCACGTTCGCCGATCTGGCCGGGCGTTTTGACGGCGCGGCGCGGGTCGATGCTTTTCTCGATCTGGAGCAAGTCTTCCCGATCGAGCTGTCTTCGCGGGGCGCTTTTCGCGAGGCCGTACAGCGGGCTTACAGCGCCCTGCAACACAGCGGTATGCCCAACCATTTAAAAACCTTTGCAGCACACAACGAATAACAAGGGAGACACACATGGAACAGACGTGGCGTTGGTTCGGCCCCAAAGACCCTATCTCACTGGCCGATGTGCGACAGACCGGTGCGACCGGTATTGTCACCGCCCTGCATGAAATTCCTAACGGCCAAGTGTGGCCGGTAGAAGCCATTGCAGCGCGCAAAAAAATGATCGAAGACGCCGGTTTGACCTGGTCGGTGGTCGAGAGCATTCCGGTGCACGAAGACATCAAACGCGGTTGCGGGCGCCGTGACGAATACATCGCCAACTACCAGCAAAGCGTGCGCAACCTGGCGATCTGTGGCATCGATATCGTCTGCTACAACTTTATGCCGGTGCTGGACTGGACCCGCACCGACCTGGCCTGGGAGCTGGAAGACGGCGGTTGGGCGCTGCGTTTTGATCAAACCGCCTTTGCCGCTTTCGACCTGTTCATTCTTCAGCGTCCGGGCGCGCAGGCCGAGTACAGCGCCGACGATATTCAACAGGCCAAAGACTACTTCGAGGCTCTGACACCGGCGCGCAGCGAAGCCTTGGTCAACACCTTGATCGCCGGGCTGCCGGGTGCAGAAGAACACTACACGCTGGACAGCTTTCGAGCGTTGCTGCGCACCTATGACGACATCGATGAAGCCAAACTGCGCGAGCACTTGGGGCACTTCTTGCGTGAAGTGATCCCGGTGGCTGAAGAAGTGGGCGTGCGCATGGCGATCCACCCGGACGATCCGCCGCGGGCGCTGCTCGGCTTGCCGCGCATTCTCTCGACGGCCCAGGACGCGCAATGGTTGCTCGACGCGGCGCCAAGCCCGGCCAATGGGTTGACCTTTTGCACCGGCTCTTATGGTGTGCGCGAAGACAACGACCTGGTGGCGATGGCCAAGCAATTTGCGCCGTTCATTTACTTCACCCACCTGCGCTCGACCCGCCGCGAGGCTGACCCGCGAAGCTTCCATGAAGCCCACCACCTGGGCGGCGACGTCGACATGGTTGGCGTGATTGGCGCGCTGGTTGAAGAAGAACTGCGCCGTGAGCGCGACGGCGGCCCGCGCCTGCCACTGCGCCCGGACCACGGCCACCAGCTACTGGACGACCAGCACCGCAAGAGCAACCCCGGTTACTCCTTGATCGGCCGCCTCAAAGGGCTGGCGGAAATACGCGGTGTTGAACTGGCAATGCGTCAACAACTGAGCTGACATAACCCTGCTCCTACACACATACAGTTCACTCTGTGGGAGCGGGCTTGCTCGCGATGGTCGTTAACGATGACGCGTATTTGCCGAACAGACGGGGCGTTCTGAAGCCCATCGCGAGCAAGCCCGCTCCCACCCTTGAGCAGTTTTTGTGCCGTACAGGATCAATACGCAAAAGCACTGCGGTGCTTTTGCACAAACGCTTCCCAGCGCACAGGCTGGCGGCCGGTAATGGCCGTGAAGTTGTCGAACGTGTCCTGGGCACCCGGGATGCTGTTGGCGGCCATGCGTTTAAAGTTGTCATACACGCAACTCATGTACGCCATCTCGGCACCGGCTGCACGCATGTTTTCCAGGAACACTTCGGGTGGCTGGGCGTCGTAGCGAAACGGCTGGCCCAATACCCGCGTCATGATGGTGGCCACGTCACCGTACGATTGCACGTCGTAACCCAAGCGATAGGTTTGGCCAGCGTGTCTGTCCGGGTGCAACAGCGCTTGTGCGGCCACGCGGGCAACGTCTTCGCCATCGACCCAACTGAACGGCGTATCGCCGGTGTATTGCTCAATCACCCCGGATTTCACCGCTTGAGTCCCGTCATAGCTCAGCAGGTTTTGCATAAAGCACTCAGGGCGCAAGTGGGTGAACGAAAAACCCGACCATTCAATGTACCGCTCCACCAACTGGTGCCAGGCCTAATGCCCGATGCTGGCGTCGTCACGGCCACAGGCGCCCAAATGCACGATGTGCTGCACCCCGGCTTTTTTCGCCTGGTCCACAAACACTTTGCTCTGGCGCAGCATGTCGACGGTGTAGCCGGTCACCAGCAAGACCCGGTCGATGCCCTGTAAGGCGGGCGCCAGGGTTTGTTCTTTATCAAAATCCATGATCACGCTGCGGATGCCTTGCGCCTCGAACGGTTTGGCCTTGGCGGTTGAGCGCACTGCCGCGACCAAGGTGATGCTGTCGTCGTCCTGCAACAGGCGCAGCGTGTCACCGCCGATCTGGCCCGTGGCGCCGGTGATTAAAACGGTGGGTTTTTGCGAGGTCATAAAAGCGCCTGTGGGTTGAGTAAAGTCGTGGCGCTGAGCTTACTGGGGAAATAGGGGCGTATTTACGATACCTTTTACCGAATTAAGTGAACTGATTTCATCAATAAGAGGCCGTCATGTTTTCTTCCGAGCGCTTGAAGGGTATCGATGTGTTTGTCTGCGTCAGCGACTCGGGCAGTTTCAAGGCGGCAGCCGAGCGCATGAACCTCACCGCGTCTGCGGTCAGCAAAGGCATCGCACGGCTGGAAAGCCGCTTGCAGGTGCGGCTGTTCAATCGCACCACCCGGCGCCTGGCCCTGACCGATGCGGGCACGGCGTTTTATCGCACGTGCACGGCCGTGCTGGCGGATCTGGAAGAAGCCGAACTGACGCTGCACGCCGACTCAGCGCAGCCGCGCGGGCGTATTCGCATCGACCTGCCCGCCGCTTTTGGGCGCTTGCAGGCGTTGCCGGTGGTGTTGGCGTGTGTGCAGCAGTACCCGCAGTTGCAGCCACACCTGTCGTTTTCTGACCGGTTTATTGACCCGGTGGAAGAAGACGTCGACGTGGTCGTGCGCGTAGGCGGCCCGGACATCTGGCCGGCGGCGTGGGGGCACCGTTATCTGGGCAGCGAGCGGCATGTGTTCTGCGCTTCGCCTGCTTACCTCAAACAACACGGCGAGCCCGTGACAGAGCGCGATCTGGAGCACCACGTGTGCGTGGCATACGGACGCGCAGACGGCACCGTCAGCCCTTGGCGCTTTGTGGACAAGCAGGGTGCCGCCATGGAGCGCCGGGTGATGTCAGCGCAGTACATCGTCGGTGATGGCGAGGCGCAGGTCATCACGGTCATGGCCGGTTGCGGGATCGCGCAACTGCCCACCTGGCTGATCAAGCAACAACTGGCCGAAGGCAGCCTGGTCGAAGTGCTTCCGCACCTGGCGAGCGAGGGGCTGGCGATTCATTTGGTGTGGCCCAAAAACCGTGACGCGCTACCCAAGGTCAAGGTGCTGCTGGATGCGCTGGCGCAGGGCTTGATGCCCGGCTTACAGCGGTAGCACCCGGTCATTGATAACGTTCTTCATCACCAGCGTCGACACCAGCCGCTGCACGTTAGGCAGTGAGGTGAGGTGCTCGTCGTAAAGGCGCTGAAAGGCCGGCAAGTCTTTGGTGATGACTTGCAGCAAGTAGTCCGGGTCGCCAAACAGGCGCTGCGCTTCGATGATCTGCGGGATCTGTGGCAACGCCGCCTCAAAGTCGGCAATGGCCTGGCGGGTGACTTCGCGCAAGGTCACGAACACGATCGCAGAAAAGCTCAAGCCCAGCTCCTTGGGCGCCAGCAGAGCGCGATAGCCCAGGATCACCCCCGATTCCTCCAACGCCCGCACCCGTCGATGGCACGGCGAAAGGCTGAGGCCCACGCGTTCTGCGAGCTCAGTGAGGGACAAGCGGCCATCGGCGTGTAGCTCAGCGAGAATCTTGCGGTCAATTCGATCCACGTGGAAGAACCTTCTAGGTTGATAGCGCTCTAGGGGGATAAACGAAAGATAATCCTATCAGCATTTCCCTATTCTTCTACGGGCTGCTCACGCTTCAAAACCGCGTGGTGTACACCCCTCCGGCTCACTGTAGAAGGTAGAACCCTGTGACTCTCAGCGTATTGGCCGCTTTTTGGGCGGTGTCTTTTCTGTTCATCATTACCCCCGGCGCAGACTGGGCTTACGCGATTTCTGCGGGTATGCGCGGGCGTCTGGTAACCCCTGCGGTGGCCGGTTTGCTCTCGGGGCATTTGCTGGCGACGGTGGTGGTTGCGGCCGGGGTTGGCGGGTTGGTGGCGAGTCACCCGATGATCTTGCGGGCCATGACCATTGCCGGTTCCGGGTATTTGCTCTGGTTGGGCATCAGCATGATTCGTCACCCCTCGACGCCCGAGTCAGGCAGCGTGCAAGTGGCCGATTCCGGGTTGCGCTGGGCCTGGAAGGGGCTGTGTGTCAGCGGCTTGAACCCCAAGGTGTTTCTGCTGTTTTTAGCGTTGTTGCCGCAGTTCACCGACCCGCTGTCCGTGTGGCCGATACCCGCGCAAATTGTCGCCTTGGGCGCACTGCACGCGTTCAGCTGTGGCGTGGTGTACCTGATGGTCGGTTTCGGCGCCAAGGCCGTATTGCAGACCCGCCCCAGCGCGGCGCAAAACGTCAGCCGCGTGTCGGGCGCGATCATGATCGTGATTGCCGTGGTGTTGCTGGCTGAGCAAGTGCTGCATTAAAAGCGTCTAAGCTCCTTCAACAACCTTAGGGAGGGACGCAACGTGACGACTGACACCACACCGCACGCGGTGGTTGAATTCTGGAAGCAGGCTGGCCCCACGCATTGGTTTGCCAAGGACGAGGCCTTCGACAAGCGCTTTCGTGAGACCTTCTACACCGCGCACTTTCAGGCCGCCAGGCGCGAGCTGGAGCATTGGGCCACACAGCCAGAAGGCGCGCTGGCGTTGCTGCTGTTGCTGGACCAATACCCGCGCAATGCCTTCCGTGGCACCGCGCACATGTTCGCCACCGACCCGCTGGCGCGTTTTTACGCCCGCAAGGTGATTGAGGCGCAGCTGGATCAACAGATCGAAACGGCGTTGCGCGGGTTTTGTTACTTGCCGTTTGAGCATTCCGAAGACGCCGATGACCAGCGCCTGTCGTTGGAACTGCATGAAAAACTCAACCCCCAAGACATCCGTTGGGCCAAGGAACACGCCGATATCATTGAGCGGTTCGGGCGTTTTCCTCATCGTAACGACGTCTTGGGGCGTGTCTCGACCGAAGAGGAACGCGCGTTCCTCGCCGCGGGCGGTTTTGCTGGCTGACGCGATGTGCACGTGTCTCGCGATCTTTTTGAAAGATCAAAAGATCGCGAGGCAAGCTCGCTCCTACAGAGATCAGAGATCAGAAATCAGCTTTGAGCGACATAACAAAATTGCGCGGTTCGCCATAGAAATTGCCGAAGCCTTCGGTGCCGACGGTCACGTAGTAGCGCTTGTCGAACAGGTTGTTGCCGTTCAGTGCCACCGACCAGGTGTCGTCGATGCGATAGCTCACGCGGCCGTTCCACACGGCGTAGCCTGACTGGGTCATGTCATTGCCGCTGATGGGCGAGACGCGGTAGTTGCTGCTCTGGGCATTGACCCCGGCACCCACACTGACGCGGTCCAGCGCGCCGCTCAGGCCGTAGTCGGCCCACACTCGCAGCAAGTGGCGCGGCACGTAAGAGTTATAGGGCACGCCATTTTGCGCGGCGTCGGCGTCCTCCAGCACTTTGGTCTGGGTGTAGGTATAGCCGGCCAGCAGTTGCAGACGATCAATGACTTCGCCGCTCACTTCGGCTTCAAAACCTTGGGCGCGCACTTTGCCGGAGTTCTGCGAGCAACTGCTGTCGGGGCACAGCGGATCATCTTGGGCGGCATCTTTTTGAATCGTACGGAACAGGTTGAAGGCGCTGTTCAGACGTCCGTCAAACCATTCGCCCTTGATGCCCACTTCGTAACTCTGGCCAACCAGTGGCTTGAGCGTGGCGCCGCTCAAGGTTCTGTAGTTGCCTTGCGGGGTGAATATGTCGGTGTAGCTGGCGTAGGCGGTCAGGTTGTCATTGAGGTCGAACAACACAGCGGCAAACGGGGTGACTTGCCCGGTTTCTTTGGCTTGGGTATGCACCGGGGTGCCTTCACCGCGCCAGTACGACACGGAGTCGCTGTTGGAGGAGTACCAGCTCACCCGGCTGCCCACTACGAATGTCAGCGGTTCGGCCAGTTTCAGGCGGGCGATGGAGTAGGCGCCGTACTGCTTGATACGCATGTCCATCGGGCCGCCACGGGAGGCATTGGCCAAGTAGTAGCTGTCGTCGGGCTGCGGCAGGTGGTGGTTGGGGTTGAACGCGTCTTGCCGATCCGGGAGCACCGCCACAGCGAAGAAGTCATCCTTTCGGGAGCGACTGGCATTGGCCCCGACCGTGAGTTCGTGCTGCTGGCCAAAGGCATCGAAGGTGCCGTTAAGGTAGGCGTCAAAACCGTAGTCGACCTGGTCATAGTCATAGGTGCTGCCAATGACCAGCGTGCTCGATTGGGTCGCGCCCACCGGTACCGAGCCGCTGGGGAAGGCGTATTCCATGTCCTGGGTGTTTTTGGAGTAGACCCCGGCAACCTTCACGGCCCAATCGTCATTGAGTTGATGCTTTAAATCGCCAAACCAGGTGGTGCGTTTGCTGCGCTGATGGTTCCACGCCGGATTCAGGCACGTGGAGCGCTTGAGCTTCAGGTCACTGCCATCGGCATAGCGCGGCAAGCCGCCCCAGCAGGGGGTGGCGTCGACGTCTTCATAAGCCAGGCCGATGCCCAGCGTGGTGTCGGGGCTCAGGTCGACATCCAGCGCACCGTAGTAGATTTGGTCTTTGCGCTGCCCGACGTCGTAAAAGTACTGGCGCGTTTGCTCGGTGATCACCGCCCGGCCGCGCACGCTGCCGGTGTCGTTCAGCGGGCCGCCCGTGTCGATCTGCCCGCGGTAGTTGTCCCATGTTCCGGCTGACAGCGACAGTTGGGTGTGCGGGGTGTATTCGCCGCGCTTGCGCACAAAGTTCACCCCGCCCGAGGTGCCGCCCGCGCCTTTCATCATCCCGGCGGCGCCGCGCAGCACTTCTACCCGGTCGTAGATCGCCATGTCGCTGTTGAAGCTGTCGGCCTGCACGTAGCTGCTGCCAATGTCCAACGGCACGCCGTCGTACTGGTATTGGCCGGTCATGCGAAAGCCACGGGAGTAGAAGTACTTGCCGCCCATGGGCGAGTCGTACACGGTGATGCCCGGGGTTTTTTCCATCACCTGCTCGATAGTGTTGAGGTTCTGGTCATCGAGCATTTTGCGGGTCATGACGGTGATGGACTGCGGGGTTTCCTTGAGGCTGTGCGCGCCCTTGCCGATGGTCACGGCACGCGCGCTGTAGGAGCCTGAACCTTCAGTGGTGGCATCCAGGCTGCGCTCGGTAATGCTGGTGACGCCCAGTTGCAATGCCTGCGCATCGTGTGGTGCCGGTTCGACGCTGAAGCTGCCTTGCGCGGTGATGCGCAATTGCAGGCCGCTGCCGCGCAGGGCTACTTCCATGGCGTGCTCTGGCGACATCTGGCCGATCACCGCAGGTGCCTGTTTGCCCTGTACCAGCCCCGGCTCCAGCGAAACGATGTGCCCGCTTTGGCTGGCGATGGCGTTCAACGTCGTGGCCAGCGGACCGGCAGGCACATTGAAATTGACCTCTTGGGCTTGCACCCAGGCAGGGTTGGCCAGGGCGGCAAGGGCTACAGCGGCGTAACGGGTGTGGGGCCACGGGTTGAGCACAGCATTCTCCTGATCGTGTGGAAGTCTCAGGAGATAGGTGGGCTGAGAATTAAAAACCGGACACGGATGCGAGCAATTATCAAAAATATTTTTGCGCCGTGGCTCAGGCCGGCCGGATCAGCGTCAGCCACGGGCTGTAGCGGTCCACGCGAATAGGCAGGGTTTCGGCCAACGCGGTGTAGGCCCGGTCGGGGTCATTCAGCGGGTAAACACCTTGTACACGCAGGCCGCGCACTTCAGGGGCGACACGCACCAGCCCGCGGGTGTATGGGCGCAGCGCATCGACCACCTGCGCCAGGGAGTCATCCAGTACGTTCAGCCGACCGTTCAACCATTCGGCGCGGTAATGCTGATCGCCCGCTTGCGGCACGATCTGCCGGGGGTAGAGCAGGGCAGACTGGCCTTCTTGCAGGGCCAGGGTGGTGCCGTTGAACAACCGGGTTTCAACCGCATGCTCAAGGACCACGATGCGGCTGGCCGCTGATTCTTGCGAGACCAGAAAGCGCGTGCCCAAGGCTTGTACCTCGCCCTCGGCGGTGCGCACGCGAAGCGGACGACGCGCATCGGGCGCTACCTGAATCACCAACTCGCCACGGCGTAAAATCACCAGCCGTTGCTGGCTGTTGAAGTGCAGGTCAACCGCGCTGTTGGCATTGAGGCTAAGGCGGCTGCCATCGGCCAGGTTAAAGTCATCGCGCTCACCCACCCCGGTCGACAAATCGGCCAGCAACGACTCACCCAACGGGCTGCTGGCGCCCAGCCATAACCCACCGCCGAGCAGGCCCAAACCGGTCAGCGTGCGCAAAGCGTCCCGCCGTGTGGTGCTCGGTTGCAGCAGCACTAACCGTGCTTCACCCGCCTGGCCGGGCAGTCGCCGGTCCAGCGCGCGAACGGTATTGAACGAGCCACCGAGGCGCTTTTGCAGGGTGTCCCACGCATGCTCATGCGCCGGGTCTGCGGCCAGCCATGCGTTGAAACGCTCCAGCAAGGCGGCGTCTGGCGTGTCAGCGCGCAGCTTCACCATCCAGTCAATGCTCTGTTCGCTGACCGGGTCCAGGCGTAACTCGCTCATAGCGCTGCCTCGCACAGATAACACTGGCGCAATGCCTGTTTCATGTAGCGGCTGACGGTGCGTTCCGACAGGCCGAGTTTTCGCGCAATCGCCACATAACTCAGGCCGTCCAGCTGGCTGTACAAAAAGGTGGCTTTGACCACCAGGGGCAAACCATCGATGGCCCGGTCGATGGCCACCAGCGCCTCAATCAACTGCAACTGTTCCTCGGGGGAGGGCACCACGGTTTCCGGGAGCAAGGCCAGGCGTTCCAGATAGGCACTTTCCAATTTGCCGCGCCGGTGCCGATCGAAAATCAAACGTCGCGCAATCGTCGATAAATAAGCCCGCGGCTGCTCGATGCTGTCCGGGTCGACCCGTGCGGCGAGCATTTGGCAAAACGTGTCGGCTGCCGTGTCCTCGGCATCCGCAGGGTTACGCACGCGCCGACGAATATGCTGCAGCAACCAACGGTGGTGATCGCTGAAAAAAAAGCCCAGCTTGCGAGTCGAGAGAGGTTGCACCGGTCGATTTCCAGAAGGTGAGTGCGAATCGTTCTCAAGTCTAGCGGCGATATGATGGCAACTGCAATCACCGCCGAGCGAAACACATGATCTGGGTCTCGTGACGGGTTTTAGGCCTGGGCTATAGTTGCGCCTGCCTGAACACCTCGACCTGATGTGGAGTCACCTATGACGTACCGAGCCTTGCTGACCTTGCTTGTGACCCTGAATGCCGGACTGTTCAGCCTGGGGGCTGCGGCGGCGGGCGATGCAGAGGCGGGTGGCAAGTTATTCACCAAGACCTGCGGCGGGTGCCACAGCATCGGGGAAAACGCCCGCAGCGGTTTTGGGCCGCATTTAAATGGTGTGATCGGGCGCCAGGCCGGGAGTTTGCCGGGTTACCAGTTTTCGGAAGCGATGAAAAATTCAGGCGTGGTCTGGACCCCCGAGACACTCGCGGCGTACATCTAAGCCCCGAAAAAAGTGGTGAAGGGCACGCGCATGATTTTCTGGGGCATCAGCGATCCGGAGAAGATCGCCAACCTGCTGGCCTATATCGAAACCTTCAAAGACCAGTAATCACAGGATGTCTTGCAAATAATCCTTGAGGGTCAGCAGCGGCGCGTTCAGTTGCTCCAGGCTGTGCGCCTGTTGGACCCCAAGCGCCAGCTTCTGCAATTCGCGACCCATGGGCGAGTCCGCACCACCTATGGCGTCCATGGCCAGGTCGATGCATTCATCGATTTTGGCCTTGATTGCTTCTAGGTCGCCCTTGCGCACCAGAAAGGCAAAGACGTCGCGCTGATAGTCACCCATGACCATGTCGTCGCGCAGAATCGGGCTCTGGCCCTCAGCTTCGTAGGCGAGCTTGAGCGAGAAAAGGGCGACGGTCTCCAGCGGGCGTTCCATGGGGCGGGGTCCTTGATCAGCGTTTGAGTGTTCCAGGGCGGCGACGATCATAAGAGAACCCGGCCTGTTTTTCCAATGGGGCCAGTAGAGGCAGGGTTTTACTAAACGTGAAGTGTCGGGAAGTTGTGGCTAAATGTTATATCGCCGTTGATGGGGCGTTTTTTATAAGTAGTTGATTGATACGCAACTTATTAGTCAGGTTGCCATCGCTGGAAGCGTTGGTTTCGCAAAGTCAATAAGTAACGATAAGTTCTGAAATACTTCCGGTTTGCTAACAGTTCGTAAATATAGCAATTCTCTCTGCCGACCTGTTTTCTAAACGCAACACTACCCAAGAGAGATATAAACCTATGTTTAAGAAAATCGGAGTTACAACTCTTTTGTTTCTGACGTTGTCTGGGCAGGCTTTTGCCGCTGACAAGGCAATCACTTCGACTCAGGCAACCTCTCTGGCGCAAAGTGCAGTGAGTATTGGTTTGAAACAGGGCTATAACGTGGCGGTAACGGTAGTCGATGCCAACGGCGTTATTTTGGCCACCGTGCGTGCTGACCAAGCGTTACCGCACACCCCAAAGACCTCCTTTAAAAAAGCTTTTACCGCTTTCGCTGCTAAAGAGAACACAAGTGATCTTATCGCCACTATTCATAAAGGTGATCCAGCTTATATGAATAAGTTTGTACTTTCGACGCTAAGTAATGGCCAGGACAATATTATTTTTCTGCGCGGCGGTGTATTGATTAAACATAACGACGCCATCGTGGGGGCTATTGGTGTAGGCGGGGCGCCTGGAGGTCAGTTGGATGACAATATTGCGTTTGAAGCCTTAAAAGACTTCAGCCTGTAACGCCTGTTAAGGCAGACACTGCATTGCGGTGTCTGCCATCAGCAACGGACTGCCTGAGGCTAAAACGTGTACTTGGTCGTCAACATCACGTTACGCGGCGGGCCATAAGAGCCGCTGCGGAAGTTCTCGTCCAGCGAGCTGATGTACTTTTTGTCGAACACGTTGTTGAGGGTGGCCGTGGCCGACCACTGTGGTGTGAGTTGATAGCGCGCCATCAGGTTGGCAACGGCGTAGTCGCTTTGCTTGACCTTGGCCGGGGTGGTGAGTTGCCAGCTGTCCACGGTCATATGGATTGCACTTTGCCAGTTGACCCCGCCGCCGATGGTCACGCGGTCCAGTTCGCCGGGCAGGCGGTAGGTGGTCCAGACCTTCAGCATGTCGGCCGGGATGATGGTTTTGACGCGCTCGTTATCAGCGTCTTTGACAACGCTGTGGCTATAGCTGGCGTTGAGATTCCAGTCGGGCAGCAGTTCACCGCTGACTTCCATATCAATGCCACGGGTTTTGGTCTTTTTCGCGACATACGCAGTCAGGTTGTCGTTGCCGATCACCAGCCCGTCGGCGATGGCGTCGTTGTCCAGGTCAACTTCGAACAGCGCAATGGCGGTGTTCAAGCGGCCGTCATAGTAATCACTCTTGAGACCGATTTCGTAGTTGTCGCCTTTACGCGGGTCCAGCAAGTTGCCGCTGGTGTTGCGGTAGGGTTGCGGCTTGAAGATGCTGGTGTAGCTGGCGTAGACCGAGTGGTTGGGGGTCAGGTCATAGACCACTCCGGCGTACGGCGTGACCTTGCCGTTGACCCGCAAGGTGTCATCGGTGTTGAAGCGTTGCATGTTCGCGACGTTGTAATGCAGAAAGGCATCGTAGCGATAGTTGCTCACGCGTGTGCCAAGGATGACAGAGAGGTCATCGGTGGGTTTGAGCCGGGTGGCCAGGTACACACCGTTCTGCCATTGGTTGATGTTGTCGTCTTCGCGGTTGAAGTTGTAAGAGGCGTTGGGCGCGTAGTTATCCCAGTTGTAAATATTCACCGGCTTGCCGCTGACGCCATTGTCGCTGGTGCCGTTGGCCAGCAGGTTGCCGAAGCCGTTACGGCGGTTTTCGTAGCTCTGATAGTTAAACCCCACCACCAGTTCGTGCTCGCGCCCCAGCCATTGGTAAGGGCCGGACAGCATCACATCCAGACCTTTTTGCTCTTGGGTATTGTCGCCCTTGGTCGCGGTGTAACTCAGGCCGCTGCCGGTCTGCGGGTTGAGAAAGCCCGTGGTGGTGCCGACGATGATCGAGTCGTACTCGCGGGTGCCGTACAGGGAGTTGGCAGAGACCTTCAGCGTCCAGTCATGGGCCAGTTTTTGCTCGATCGAGGCGAAGGCATTCACCGACTCCTGGCGGTTGGTGCTGTCGCGGCTGGCCGGGTTTTCGCTGCGCGACAGGTGCAGTTGGTTGCCCTTGTTGTCCACCATCGGCAGGCCGGTGGTAGAGAAACCGCGCGGGTCGTTGTAAAGGTATTCGGCCCCGACGGTCAGCAGCGTGCTGTCACTCAGGTCGGCTTCTGCCACGCCGTAGAGGATGGTTTTTTCCTGCTGCAGGTAATCGGTAAAGCTGTTGGCTTGCTGATAGGCCGCGACGGCGCGCCCGCGTACATTACCGGTCGGCGTCAGCGGGCCGGACACGTCCACTTCGGTGCGGTACAGGTCCCATGAACCGAGGCCGGCACTGACGTAACCCTGGAACGTCGAGGTAGGCTTTTTGCGCACCATATTGATGGTGCCGGAAGGGTCGCCAGTACCGGAGAGCAAACCGGACGCACCGCGCAGCACTTCGATGTGGTCATAAATCGCCATGTCCGACAGCGCTTGCGGTAATGCCTGGCTGAACGCGAACGAGGTGGTCGGCATGCCGTCATATTGATAGTTATCAATCGCCAACCCGCGTGAGAACACATACAGGCGATCACTGCCGGGGCTTTGCACGTTGATACCGGGCGTTTGCTCCAGCACCGAGCCGATGCTGCTGAGGTTTTGGTCGTCGATGCGCTGGCGGGTCATGACGCTGACAGACTGGGGCGTCTCTTTAAGGCTCAGGTTGAGCTTGGTGGCCGTAGTCGTGGAGCCGGTGGTGTAGGAACCGGTATTTTCGCTGACTTCACCCAGCGCTTGGCCGGTGATCGACGTGGCCCCCAGTTGCAACGAGCCATCTTTTGCAGCGGGCACCAGCACGTACGCCCCATTGGCCTGGCGCTGAGCCTGCAAGCCACTGCCTGCCAGCAAGCGCGCAAGGCCTTCATCAACACCATAGGTGCCGTTAAGGCCCGACGTGGTCATGCCTTGGGTTTGTTCGGCGTTAAACGACAGCGTCACATTCGCCGCCGTTGCAAACAGGCTCAGGGCGGTGCCCAGTGAGCCGGCATTGATCTGGTAGGCGTGGGTCTGGGTGTGTGCCGATATGTGGGGGGCGGCCAGGGCTGCGGCCGCAGAGGCACCGAGCGCCACCGCCAGGCGAATGGCCTGCGCGAGCGGCTTGGCGGCGCTAAGGGTAAATCGTGACATACGGGGTTCCTTCCGTTGGCAGGGGCAGAGGCGCAGCTGTGATCGCTGCTTTCTGTACATGGCCGAACGAAAATTGAAATCGGCAACCCTTAGTGGGAATTATTCGCAAAAAAATTTAAGCCGCTTCGACAGTGGCCCAATAACGCGTGATGAAACGCACCGTGACCGGCAGTGACTGGCTGAGGTTTTCAAGAATGGTGTCGGTGTTATCAATCCGAAACGCGCCACTGAGGCGCAAGTGCGCAATGCCGGGATCGCAACGCAATACGCCAGTACGGTAGCGGCTCAGTTCAGTGATGAAATCACCCAAACGCCAATCGATGACCGTCAGCATTCCCTGGCTCCAGGCACCAGCACCTGCCGGGGCCGCCGTGATGGCGCCGACCTCATTGGGTTCCAGGTGAGCCTGTTGGCCCGCATCCAGGCGCTGCACCCGTGACGGGTGATTCAAGGGCCGCAGCTCAACCGCCTGTTCCAATACGCACACCTCGGTAAAGCTTTGCTCGCAGCGCACGACAAAGCGCGTGCCCAAGGCGCGCACACTGCCCTGGGGCGACTCGACGATAAAGGGTCGAGTGTCGCTGGCGGTTTGCACCAGGATTTCGCCCCGGTGCAGGCGGATCAGGCGCGTTTGTTCACTGAAAACGATGTCCAGCGCGCTGTCGGTATTGATGTCTATCTGGCTTTCATCGCTTAAGCGCAGGTGCCGACGCTGCCCGGTGGCGGTGCGCTGATCGGCCAGCATTGCCCGGTAGGGCACGTGCTCCGTGGCCAGCCAGCCACTGCTGCCTGCGGCCAGCAACAAGCCCAGGGTTTTGAGCACCGCGCGGCGACGCGCCTTTACCCCGGCCAACGTCGTCAGTGTGACCTCTGCCGGCAACCCGGCCCATTGGCTTTGCAGTTTCTCCACGCGCGCCCAGGCCCGTGCATGCTGCGGGCTGGCCTGCAACCAGGCGGCCCATGCCTGTTGGTCCGCCTCATTGGGCGCGCTGCTGCTGAGCCGCACATACCAGGTGGCGGCGGCTTCGAGGGTGTGAAGATCGAGAGGCGGTGCCATCAGTCTTCCGTTAACAGCAAGCAGTGTGTCATGGCGCGGATCACGTGCTTTTTGACCGTGGTCACCGACACCCCCAAGCGTTTGCCGGTGGCCACATAACTCAGGCCTTCCAGTTGAACGCTGAGGAAAATCTGCCGCGTGCGCTCGCCCAGGCCGTCCAGCATGGAATCAATAGCCACCAGGGTTTCGAGAATCAGCAGGCGTTTTTCGGGCGAAATATCCATCGGCTCAGGGTGCAGGGCCAGCGCTTCGCAGTACGCCTGCTCCAGGGCACGCCGCCGGAACTTGTCGATCATCAGTGCACGGGCAATGGCGCTCAAGTAAGTGCGCGGCTCGCGGATCTGCTCGATATCACGGGACGCCAGCAAGCGTACAAACGTGTCCTGAGCCAAATCGGCTGCATCGCTGGCGTTACCCAGCCGCGCACGCAACCAGCTTTTGAGCCAGCCATTATGTTCGCTGTACAACAGGTGCAGGGCGCAATGGTCAGGAGCGGGCATAAGTGGCCAACCAATATCACTGATTGATAATGAGTCGCATTGTCTAGATCGCGCTGCAATTGTGCAAGATGGTTGAGTGGGAGAGGGCGCTTAGCGTGCGGGGTTACCGATGTGTGGCACAAAAAAACCGGCGCGGTGGCCGGTTTTCTGCGCAGGTAATCTTAAACCGCATCCCCTTCTTGAGCCTGCTGCAGCCCCAGTGTGAGGTCATCAATGACCGCCTTGGCCATCTCGCTGAGATAATGCGAAGCCCAGCGCATGGCTTCGTTGCCATCGTCCATGGCGCCGAGAAACGACAGTGTGTTGACGCAGTTCATCAGCAGAGAGGCGTGCTCCATCGCCTCAACGCCCGAAATACCGGGGTTGACGCTGAACAAGCGTTGATTTTGAGCATTGCACGTGCCGAACGTGGCAGCACCGGTGGTATGGAGCAAAGGAGAAGCAGGGCGTGTCATTGGGCGTAACTCCTATTGTTGAGGAGCTGCCACGGTTCGCCGCGAAACGAATGAGGGTGGCAGCTGTGCGCAGGTTCGCGGACCGGGACAATAGGAACCCGGCAGACCCGAAGGTCTCCCACGCACAGCCGCCATAAGACTAACGGGCACAAAAAAAGCGCCAGCAATCGAAATGGTGGCGCCTGTGCGCCTATTGTTGATCGGACCGCGACGTCCGGTCGCTGAATGGGCAGCGACGGAGGGAGAGTAACCCTCCCGGTTGAAAAGGGCAAACGTGGGGCACGTGCCATTTGCCTCGCGATCTTTTGATCTTGGAGAGCCGCTCGCAGCCTGCGTGCCTCGGCAGCGACTACAGGATGTGGAGGGTGCGAAAAAGCGTAGTGTGTGGTTTACGACTGCTTCGCAGCCGGACGTAGCCTCGCGGTGCTCGTCAACGACTACAGGGGGAGGGGTGCACGCCATTTGTAGGAGCGAGCTTGCTCGCGATCTTTTGATCTTGGAGAGCCGCTCGCAGCCTTCGTGCCTCGGCAGCGATTACAGGTTGTAGAGGGGGCGAAAAACGTAGTGTGTGGATTTGCGACTGCTTCGCAGCCGGACGTAGCCTCGCGGTGCTCGTCAACTGCTACGGGGGAGGGCGCGACGCAGTTTTGGTAGGAGCTGCCGAAGGCTGCGATCTTTTCTACAGGCGAAAAAAAAGACCTTGATAATCAAGGTCTTTCTTTAAGATGGTGCCCGAGGGAGACTCGAGTGTTCTATATAGAACGTGGCCTTTAGCGATATTTATAAGTTTGGGATACAGATAGGGATACACGATTGCGTGGGCTAGGCCGGTACGATGCCAGGATGGTCACTCCAGTCACAAACGCCACAGCTGAGATACGAGTCACCATCCGGAGCGAACTCGATATCGTAATATTTACGAATATCACGAGACTTACACACAGGGCATTGGTCGGTCCTATCCTGCTCTTCGCGTTTGAGAATCTGCATGAAATGACCAACGACTGTCTGGCACGTGTGTATGGCGATAGACGATGCGGTTCTGCTTGCGCTCTTGGTGTGAGTCAACCAGTTCGACAGTTGCCAAGCCTCCTTGGCCAAGTTTTTCAAATGCTGACGCAACTCCTTATTGCTACCGCCACCACAGAGATGATTCATCAGCAGATCGGTCCATGCGATGAAATTGGCATCTTGAGGGCGGTCAACGTCTTGGGGTATATCGCTCAACCTTCTGACGGCGCCCATTAGCGAGACCAACGCTTCGCGCAAAAGCATGCCTACAGCTTGAAAATCCTCAGCTTCAACTGCTGCGTCATGCCGAGCGTCCGCCTGGTCCATACGTCTAAACACTTCATCGAACGGTGTGGGGTCTGAGCAATCGATCCGGTCTGGACGACTACGCAATCGCATCATCAGGCCAATGTGGAAAGAGATGGTGTAGTCGAGTGTCGGGAAATGCTTTTGGGAGTACAGATTCGTGAGATTCGTAATGACCCACCACCGATCCTTATTTGTCGTTACGTCCCAGATTTCGTATGTGTCTCCCAGTACGATTTCCTTTTTGATGCGCTCGACGTGCTGAACAACTTCATCAGGAGCCTGTGTCTCAACATAGTTGGCGATATCTCGCTCCGCATGGAGGTCGCTTTCAACGCTATAACGCGAAAGCTCGTCTGCCGGAACGGGGTGAGAGTGGATGGTGCACTCTCCTTCAATCGGCAAATCCTGTTCATCATTCATCGTGCTTTCCTTTTCAGACATGCGTCTCGACAGCGCTGGATAGTCGAGTATGTCAGAGGACCAAGGCGGCTGAGGCACAAAAATGTGCTGGGGACCCTGAGAGTTTGCCGAGGGTACGGGGTCGGAAACCCGCGGGTTCTTGTTAGTTGGAGGCCCTCCCAGCTTACTGAAATTTCAGTCATTGAAATCGAAAGCATTTGGTTAAAAAAATATCATCGTTACTGCTTCGGTAACGATGGTCTTTTGTGTTGCTGATTCCGCACGCCCTGAGCCATCAACCTGTCAACCAATGTAAAAAGTCAGCCCCTACCAAGATCCCGCGAGTTTTATGCCCCGTGTCTTTCAGATCTGCACAGGGGCCCCGGCGCTTTTTCATGACCTTGTGCATTTGCACTGGTGAACCGTGTGCTCACCCGGTTCACCAGTTCACTAAGCTGGGCACTTGCCCGCTAACAAAGTTCGGCGGGTATCCGACCCCGTGGGGGGCATATTCCCTCAGGGGCCCCCCGCTCTCGCTGGAATATTCATCGCGGTGGGAGCTTTGATGATGGGGGGGGCGGGGGCAGATACCTAAAAAATGTCGTGTTACAGGTGTTACAGGTGTTTCTCGTGTAAAAGGCGCTCTCAAGTCTTTGAATTTGAAGGGTAAACTATGAGTAACACTGGTCGGGAGTAATCCCGATAGTCGGTGTGACAACGCGGATCGGTGTAACATATTGGTCGATAGTAGATAGGAACAAAGCTCAACTTTTGAGGGGGCTTCCGATCAGCGATATGCGCTCACCTCCAACGGCCGTTGTTAAGGTGTGACCGAGCGTCAAACCCTCACCGATGATAGGATGCGTTCCAAAATGGCGGCTCTGACTCCATCGAGCCTTGCTATGCGTATTTCACAAACGATCAAACAAACGGAAAAAACCTTGCCAGCTTCTTTTGAGTGCTTCGCTAGAGCAAACGGGAATGAATAAATTCGTCCAGTGGCGAGGCAAGGGGTATCCGTTCTCCACTGATGCCATCCTTGATAGCTTACTCGCCAACTTCATAAATTCGGGAGAGGCCCAGGAGGTCTCATTCCGAGAGCTCGTGCCATGGATGAAGGTCGGAGAGCGTGCGACGCACTACATTCATAGCTACCCAGCGAAGCTCTTGCCGCACATTGCGCATTTCTTCTTGGCGTCAGATCGGGTCTGCCCCCTAGCAGGTCGGGTGCTTGACCCTTTTTCAGGCACAGGAACAGTTGCGTTAGAGGCAATGCTATCCGGTCGTGAAGCGTTCTATGCTGATGCTAATCCATTAGCGCGTTTGATAACCTCAGCAAAGACGACCCTTGTTAGTGAAAAGGATCTTAACGAGGCGTTCAAACAGTGCCTTTCAGACTTCAAAAAAAGTCGTTCTCGGTCTCATCCTGAAATCGTAAATATCGAGCACTGGTACACTCCTGAAACCATCAAGCATCTTAGTCGACTTAAAGCAGCTATAGGCCATCAACCTAATGGCATAATTAAAGACTTCCTGCTGGTCACTTTTTCATCGATTACAAGAAAAAGCAGTTTGGCTGATCCACGGTTATCCGTCCCAGTAAAAATCAAAGACTATCCAGGTCGTAGGGATCGTAAGTCTACAAGCGTAGTTGATCTTTTCTCGGAACAGTTCGAATCTAACCTAAAACGCATGCGCGAATTGTCCGCCATGGACAGCGGCACGCATAGACCCTGTCTGGCGGGAAAAGATGCGCGCAGATTAGTTGTTGAGTCGGGACAACCCTTAGCTTCTAGCTCTATAGACCTAGTGATAACTTCTCCGCCGTATGCAGGAGCGCAGAAGTACATTAGGGCGACTAGTCTTAACTTAGGCTGGCTAGAATTCGCGAAGCCTTGCGAGCTTCGCGGTCTCGAAGACCAAAATATTGGTAGAGAGCATATACCAAAGCAGAAATACATGAGCTTTTCGAGTACTGGCATAATAGAAGCTGACAAAATCTTAAAAAACGTATACGAAGTAAACCCTCTGCGAGCATCTATCGCCTCCACCTATTTGATCGAGATGCGACAGGCTCTGACAGAAGTATTTAGAGTTTTGAAGCCAGGCGGACAACTTGTTTTGGTGATTGGGAATAATATTGTATGCGGACATGAGTTTATGTCTTCAGACTATTTGCTAGAGATTTGTGAAAGTTTGGGTATGGAACTAAGGCTGAAGCTGATCGACTCGATCAAATCAAGAGGTTTGATGACCAAGCGCAACAAAACCGCCAGCCTTATAACTCGTGAGTGGGTTTTGGTTTTGAGGAAGATTGTTTAATGGAACTAAAAGACATACTGAAGCGTAAAATTGAAGTTCTTTCTCAGCAAGCTTGGGACTCTCGCCTTACTTGGCCCGATGTTGAAGCTTGGCTAGAGAATTTTAATGGCCAGTTCAAAGATGAAAGCAATGAAAAGTTGCACGCGTTACACCTGCTTTCACAAGTTAACTATTTTGGGCTTGACTTGCTTAGGGAGATGCTAAGGTGTGTATACCAGACACTATACCGACACCCGATAACATCTCAAATACGTCGTGCTAATAACGATACTTTAGACTCCGGAATTATCGAGCCTCTTTTTTTTGAAGAGCGCCTCAAGACTCGATTTGTCGGGGTGGGCAATCCTTCAGAAAGCGGACCTCATCTTCTTTACTATTTCAGGCAGATAAATAATTTAGGAAAGGATTTGTTTATTGATAGTGGTGATATTTTCAAATTATCCCGTGACGATCAAGGACAGATTCAAATTTCGCAGCACGATAAAAGTATAAAACGGTATGTATTTATTGATGATTTGCTAGGGTCTGGCTCGCAAATTGAACAATATCTCTCGCACAAGCTTAAAGAGATCCGCCGCTTTCCAGGTGTCGAATGTCACTACTACGCTTTATTTGCTACGACTAAAGGTTTGAAGACGGCAAGAAAATCAGAATACTTTGGGGATAACGTTTCTTGCGTGTTTGAATTGGATGAAACATTTAAATGTTTTTCGCCGAATGCAAGGGCATTTGCTAACCTTCCCAGTGGTCTAGACAAGCAAAGTGCGCAAGATGTCGCTGCTGGATACGGCGCTAAGCTACTCGATAGCGATCATGTTTTAGGCTATAAAAATGGTCAGTTGCTACTCTCATTTTTGCACAACACCCCTGATAATTCTTTGCCAATTATGTGGTTCGATAATCCACTGTCGAACTCTTGGGTGCCGATTTTTAAACGTTTCGATAAAAAATACGGGGTGTGATCATGGAAAACAATACTAATCCATTTGATCTTATTCGGGCTGCTGACTATTCCGACCTCCAGATAAAAGATTTTTGGGTCGATTTTAAAGGGCAAGAACTACAGGCTTTGCTCGAACCAACCTCCATTACATCAATGCATATTCTCGGAGGTAAGGGGAGCGGTAAAACGCACCTGATGCGATATTGCTCCTACCCAGTGCAAAAACTTCGATTTCCCGATCATTCGACAAAAGGTCTCGTAAGCGAAGGCTATATCGGAATTTTCCTCCGTGCTAACACCCTAGATACGGGTAAGTTCTCCGGGAAAGGCCAGGACGGAGAAAAGTGGGGTGCGCTGTTTAATTATTATTTTGAGCTAAGATTGGTTGAGAACTTGATACTTACCTTGATAGATATATCAAGGTTCGATCAAAAATTAATGCTTGAGCTTAACTCCTTGGTCGGCGATGTGTTGCTGCTGCTGGACGAGCAGCCAACCCAAGAACCAGATACCCTAAATGGTCTTTTGGATTTTATAGTTTCGCTTCGGAAAGCTGTCGACCTGAGTGTAAATAACTGTGTATTCACTAGGTCGCTCAATGTGAATATACTGCTAAGTCCTGGATCTTTGCTCTTTGGCGTGCCGGCGCTCGTAACGAAACGAATAAAGATATTCGAGAAGCTTCGATTTATATATTTGGTAGATGAAGTTGAGAACTTAACCGTAGATCAGCAAAAATTTTTGAATACGCTAATTCGTCATTCAATGGATCCTTGCAGCTTTAGGCTTGGTGCTCGATTGTACGGCATCAAAACCCTTGCTAATTACGGTACTGATGAAGAAAACAAAGAAGGTTCAGAGTTTAAAGCGTTGTATTTGGATCAAATTCTGAGGTCTAAAGGAGAGGCGTTTAAAGAGTTTTCAAGGGAGTTGTGTGCCAAGCGTTTAGAGGACGGCGGTTTCGCGAATAAAACGGGTGAACAAAAACTTAAGGGGTTGCTGCAGAGTTTTTTTGAAGCGTATAGTTCAGATAATTACTATCGTAGTCACACTAAAGAATTAGTCGGAATGACCAAGTCGTTCGAACGCCCGTACTTTAAGAAGCTTCGTGATCAGCTTCATTCAAAAGGCACAAATAATGCAGTCGCAACTGCTTCTGACGCTAAAAGAATAATCTCTTTGCTCAGCATCTATGAGCATCCCTTAATTGAGAAAGTTAACATTTTCATGCTTTACCAAGACTGGTATCGCGGAAAAGACCTGATTAATTCAGCGGAATTAATTTCCGAAGAATGCAAAGATTTTCTTGCAGGTGAACCCGGTCGGCACAAAACTTTATATGGGCACTTCGCTATAGATTTGTTGGCTCAGTTATATCGAGATTACAAACAGTCACCGACTCCAATGTATGCTGGGTTCGACTCGTTCGTTAGGATGTCAGCCTGTGTCCCAAGAAATCTGTTGGTAATACTGCAAAATGTTTACAAGTGGGCATCGTTCAATGGTGATCGTCCATTCCGAGAGGGGCCTATTCCAATACTGACTCAAGCCGAAGCCGTAATACAAAGTGCCGGTTTTTTCTTTGACGAAGACGCTAGGCCAGGGGCGGACGTTCCGAACGTTCAGCGTGCAGTAGAGCGTTTGGCTGAATATCTCCGCGAGGTGCGCTTCTCCTCCAAACCAGTTGAGGTATCTCCATTAGCCTTCAGTTTGGATGTGTCTAAGCTGTCAGAAGCCGCCAAATACAATCTCAAACGAGCAGAAAATTGGTCATATATTTTCCGCCATCCTAAAGGCCGTCCCAACGCAAACTCCAAGCGCGTCGATGAAAAATATCAACTCAACCCTATGCTGTCGCCCAAATGGGATCTACCCGTATCAGTTCGCGGAGATGTTCGCTTGCCCCACGGGGTAGCGGAAGCCATATTCGGTACGCTTGACAGCTCAGGCTTTCAAAAGGAATTGAACGAGGCAACCTTAGGTATGAAGGCTCCTAGTTTTGGCAAGTCGAGAGCTCAGTTAAATCGTCCACATATGGAAGAGCTATCCACCAACAGTACTCTTTCATTGAATTTTGGTGACGATGATGCGATTTGATTACTTTTATAAAACTCGCTTACCCATAGACGGAAGCTGGCCGCTTGACGCCCAGTACGATGTATTCATTTCTGCATATAATTTGAGCGATCGAATTGGAGTCGTGTTCGATAAATGTCAAGCGCCGCTAAAACTATGGTTGATCTTTCCACAATACCAGTTTAACGAATCTGAGTACCCCGAAAGCGGAGAGGTGTTCTACTCGTCGCAGATGGAAGAATCTGAGTTTTTAAACGAGTTTTTTCAAAAGTACGCTGAGTCTCTGGCGGGCAAGCGACT
This sequence comes from Pseudomonas sp. FSL R10-1350, assembly GCF_009600525.1. Lineage (NCBI taxonomy): Bacteria > Pseudomonadati > Pseudomonadota > Gammaproteobacteria > Pseudomonadales > Pseudomonadaceae > Pseudomonas > Pseudomonas sp. FSL R10-1350. The sequence continues at coordinate 38,855 of NZ_WIVR01000001.1, read as the reverse complement.
GTGCATTGATATAACCGGATTTATGCGGCCGCACTTATTATTTCTGATCAAGTTACTACAATATTATGGTCTTCTGAAATTTGACGCAATTTATTCTGAACCTGTTCGATATCAGAAAAAAGACGATACCAATTTTTCTGCGGGTCCCGTAACGTTAGTTCGATCAATCGCCGGATTTGAAGGTGAGCCAAACAATGAAAGCTCAAACGACATTCTGCTCCTCGGTATTGGCTATGATCACGAACTACTTAAGCAAGTGGCTGAGCATAAAGACTTCGCAAATATAGTTACATTGTGGGGGTTTCCTTCTCTTAGAGCAGATATGTATCAGGAGAGTGTTGTTCGGGCTAGTAAGGCTCCAGAAGCAGCATTTCCGACTGGGAGAGGCAAGCAGCGATATTATGCTCCCGTCAACGATCCATTCTCTACCGCTGAGCGAATCCACGAAGTAGTGCAAGCGGAATCTTTAAAAAAGCCGATCACTAATTTGTATTTGAGCCCTCTTTCCACTAAGGCGCAAGCACTAGGCTTTGTTTTATATTATCTCTATGCAAAAAATAATGCTTCGAGCATAGTATTCCCTTTTGCTAATGGCTATGAACAAGAAACATCTATAGGTACCGCTGAAATATGGAAATATTCGATAGAACTACCAGCTTGGACGATTTAACATGAGTTAGCAGTGACAGTACGCTGTGGTTCCGATGAAAGTCACAGAGGCTGCCATCACTGGTTTTTTTAGAGAAGAGGGCGCTAATATTGGTAGCCCTGAGGGTGTCCGTGTCACTTCGAAAAAGGGCCCCCGTATGGGCCCCTTTTCAGGCGAAGCAGATTTACTTGTTAAGCCATCTTTCGACGACATTGGCTCCGTGTTTCGCTTTCCACTCTTTCAAGCTTTGTGATTCCCACCTTTGGTTGTAAGCGATCCATGAACCCCACATTTTAATGGTGGGGATCTATGGCTATCTTGGAACTTGCGGCGCGCAGTTCCACGGCAGCAAGGCCTCGAAGTCTTCTACGTTCGAGGCTTGTGGCAGGCGCTCAAGTGCGTGGCGCAGCCACGCATAGGGCTCTTGGCCGTTGGCTTTAGCCGTCTCGACCAAACTGTAAAGCTGAGCGCTGGCCATCGCGCCTTTGGGTGTGTCGCTGAACAGCCAGTTCTTACGTCCGATAACGAAGGGCCTGATCGCACGCTCTGCCGCATTGTTGTCGATCGGCAAGTAACCGGCTTCGGTGTAGCGCACCAGCTTGATCCAGTTGCTAGCCAAGTAGCTGATGGCTTTGCCCAGTGCATTATGCGCCGTCACTTGTGGCAGGGTTTTCTCCAGCCATGTTTGCAACTGCGCCAACATCGTCAGGCTGTTTTGCTGTCGGCATTCGTGACGATGTTCATCGCCGACTTCTTTTAAATCTCGCTCGATACCGTACAGCTTGTTAATCAGATTCAGGGCGATATCGGCACGCCCGGTTTTGCCTTTCGGCTGCACCTTTTGCGCCTCGACAAACTTGCGTCGCGCATGAGCCCAACAGCCTAAACGTTCGACACCGGATTGCGCGCCCAAGGCGTTATAACCAGCGTAATCATCGGCCATCAGGTAGCCGCGATAACCTTCGAGCAGGCGCGACGGAACCTCCTGCGCCCGGCTGGTCGAGTAGTCAAAAAGGATCACAGGCTGATTCGGCGGCCCGCCGGTTTGCACCCACATCCAGGATTGGCTGCTCGGTTCTCGATCAGGTTCTTTCAGCACTTGCACACGCGTTTCGTCGCAGTGGGTGACGCGACTTTCCAGCAGTCGATCCCGCATCAAGTTGAGCAAGGGTTGCAGGTGTTCGCCGCACTGGATAACCCAGCGCGCCAAGGTTTGCCGTGGAATATTGACGCCGTGGCGACCGAGTACTTTTTCGAAGCGATGCAGTAGCAGGCCATCGACGTATTTGGTCGTCAGCAACATCGCCAAAACGCTGGGGCTGGCCATACTCTTTTCGATCAGCTGCGCCGGCTTGTCGGCCGTGACCAGCGCGGTTTCACAGCCACGGCAGGCGTAGACCTTGCGCACATGTCTGATCACGCGGATTTGCATCGGCACGATCTCGAGCTGCTCACTGATTTCCTCGCCAATGCTGTGTTTACGGCAACCGCAGGCGCAGGTCAGCTCGTGATCGGGCAGTTCGTGAATGACTTCGATGCGCGGAAGATCGGCGGGCAGAGGCTTGCGTTTGCCCCGTCGCTTGGTCGGAGCGACGACCTCTTCTTCAACCGTTTCGTCGACAGATTCGGCCACGCTTTCAGCTTCGTTGAACAAGGCCATTTGCGGAGTCGTGGGACCGGCGGTCTGCTCTGACTTTCGCCCGAAAAGGCGCTGACGCAACAGCGCGTTTTCCTCTTCAAGATGAACGATCTTGCCCTTATCAGACTCGCGCTCACTCAGCATTTGCTCAAGCAGTTGCTTGAGCAAAACAGGGTCGTCAGGAAGGTCTTTGGGCATGAAAATCATGCCCTGGATTATACCGAATCAGGCGACGAATCGAGGCGTTAAAACTTGATGCGGACGGTTGCGCCACAAATCAAAACCGTCCAATAACCAGTTGAGTTCTTGAACCGTCAGCACGATGGCTTCATCCGAACAATCCGGCGATGTTTTGAAGCGCTCGGACTCCAGCCGCTTTAGCCAAAGGCAGAAGCCGTTGCGCTCCCAATACAAAATCTTCACTCGGTTTCGGGGCTTGTTGAGGAACACGAAAAGCACCGGGTCAAACACCGCGACCTTGATGTCCAGTTCGACCAGGGCGGCAAGGCCGTCGATGGATTTTCGGAAGTCGACGGGTTTGGGGTTCAGATAGACTTTTTCGATTTTTGCGTCGGGACGCATCATGAGGTGCGGGCTCCAGAAAGGAATCGGGAGCACAGCATCGGGGATCAGATGGCGGCTTTGAATGTGGGGTTTATGGATCGCTTACAAAGGATGAGCAGCGCTACAGGCCTTGAAAGTAGTGGAGCGGGTGAAATGAATCGAACCCTCGTTATCAGCTTGGGAAGCTCCGGGGCTGGCTCCCCGGTTTACTCGATGAGAAATTCATACCTCAGCAGTGGCGAAGATAACTTTTTCGGCCAAGAATCGAAGGATAGGAATATATTCTAAGATTACATTTTCCGAAGAGGATAAGGGCAGGAAACATTCTTCTCTGTTATATCTGTCGCTTGAATGAACCAGCGCATTCCGCAGCTGTTTAACTACCTTTGCAGTATTAGTAAGGGCGTGCCCTTTTTCATTCTTGATAAAGGCTTGTTCGCCAAAAATCTTAGTTTTGGTATCGGTGTAAATAGCATAACCTTTAGATTTTTCTAGTCCCCGGATATGCTCAATGAGATCGTCCTCGTCCACGTATTTCTTTAATACGGATTTGAGCATTTCGGTCTCATCAGATGAACTGTCGTTCTTCTTTAGCGTCGCAATGAGTTTGTTGACGTTTTGATAGCTGGCGTTAAACTCGGGAGAGTTAATCATCGATTTTATGCTGGTGTGAAGGATCTCATCTGAAACGCGAAGAAAGTTATACTCCAATATATGGTAGAAGGACAAAAACTGCTGGCTAGGGAAAACGCTACTTCTTGCTACCTTATAAAATTTCACCAAATCGTCATGATATACTGCCGCTGGAATGGTAGTGTCCGGTTCCTCTGGTTTCACTGGCGCCACAGAGCGCATCGAAGGCATTGTTTCTTTCAGTTCCCAGCATTCTCCAAGAGTAAGAGAAAGCTTGAACAAAGATGATTTAATGGCTCCCATGCCTCTGTCTCGAAGCAAGGCTTTATCGATTTTTTTGTTCGCCGCATATTCAGCGGTAACTGGGGAAATTAAAATTTCTTCAAAACGGTAGAGCGTGCTGATAGCGCCCGGCTTTGATTTTCGAGTTTTGGCCCGTCGCAGTAGTCTGCGTTTTACCATCGCAATAGGGTTAGGCTCGATCTTGGATCCCATGTAGGACAGAATGAATTCTGGAGAAGCAGTTGAGATAATAACGGTATTATCTTTGCTGTCGGAATACTCATGGTCTGGTCGAGCAGCGAAAGAAGGGTCAATTCTTACCAGTTCGACTTCGATTGTGGAGTTCGACATTAGCAATCTGCGTTCGCTATCGAATGTGTACTGCTTGGACTTGAAGTATGTATCGATCGACTTAACCCAATCCGAATCAAGCTCGGCACGGAATTTGAAGCCGTCTATAGTTAGCGTGATGTGAACTTCGTCAAGTTCTACGTCAATGCCAGCCTCAATGTATAACTGGGCGAGTTTATCCATACTCATGGCGTTTATCATCCATCAATGATTGCGCTGAACAATGCGTGGCGGGAATGCAGGTTGGCAAGCTGCCGGAAAGCAGCGGTCGCATTCGTAGGTCCCTCAGCCCAATCTAATTTTTTCAGCAAGGCATTACGCCAACTTTACGCCAGGCGAAAAAAAAGTCCTTGATAATCAAGGACTTTCCTCATTGTCTTGGTGCCCCGAGGGAGACTCGAACTCCCACTTCTTGCGAAAACGGATTTTGAATCCGCCGCGTCTACCAATTCCGCCATCAGGGCTCAATGGCGGCGAAGTATAGAGATGACATTTAGGTCGGTCAACAACTTATTGGTCTATTTTTACTAAGTCCGTTAAACTCCCCGGCCCTGCTAGACGAAACCTATCATGCGCGTTGCTGACTTTACTTTCGAGCTCCCTGATTCACTCATCGCACGCCATCCTTTGGCGGAGCGCCGTAACAGTCGCCTGCTGACCCTGGATGGGGAGAGTGGCGCACTGGCACATCGTCAATTCACTGATTTGCTTGAGCATTTGCGCCCAGGCGATTTGATGGTGTTTAACAATACCCGGGTGATTCCAGCCCGCTTGTTCGGCCAAAAGGCGTCGGGTGGCAAGCTGGAAATTCTGGTTGAGCGGGTGCTCGACAGTCATCGGGTGCTGGCGCATGTGCGCTCCAGCAAGTCGCCAAAACCAGGCTCAAAAATCCTCATTGATGGCGGCGGCGAAGCCGAGATGCTGGCCCGCCACGATGCGTTGTTTGAGTTGGGCTTTACCGATGAGGTGTTGCCGCTGCTCGATCGCGTCGGGCATATGCCGTTGCCGCCGTATATCGACCGCCCGGACGAAGGTGCCGACCGCGAGCGTTATCAAACGGTCTACGCTCAGCGCCTGGGTGCTGTGGCGGCGCCGACTGCGGGGCTGCACTTTGATGAGCCGCTGATGCAGGCCATCGCTGCCAAGGGCGTCGAAACGGCGTTTGTCACGCTGCACGTGGGCGCGGGTACGTTCCAGCCGGTGCGCGTTGAGCGCCTTGAAGACCATCACATGCACACTGAATGGCTCGAAGTCGGCCAGGATGTGGTTGACGCCGTGGCGGCGTGCCGTGCGCGTGGCGGGCGGGTGATTGCGGTGGGCACCACCAGTGTGCGCTCGCTGGAAAGCGCGGCGCGTGACGGTGTGCTGAAGCCGTTCAGTGGCGACACTGACATTTTCATCTTCCCGGGCCGCCCGTTTCATGTGGTCGATGCCCTGGTGACGAACTTCCATTTGCCGGAATCCACGCTGTTGATGCTGGTTTCGGCGTTCGCCGGTTATCCCGAAACCATGGCGGCCTATCAGGCTGCGGTTGAGCATGGGTACCGCTTCTTTAGTTACGGTGATGCGATGTTCATCACCCGCAATCCCGCGCCGACGGCTCCAGCCCCGGCCCCAGAGGATCAAGCATGAGCAACTGTCGTATGTCCTTCGAGCTGCTGGCCACTGATGGCAAGGCTCGTCGTGGTCGCCTGACCTTCCCCCGTGGTGTGGTTGAAACCCCGGCTTTCATGCCTGTGGGCACCTACGGCACGGTCAAAGGCATGCTGCCGCGTGACATTGAAGCCATCGGCGCGCAGATGATTCTGGGCAACACCTTCCACCTGTGGCTGCGCCCGGGCACTGAGGTGATCAAAAAGCACGGCGACTTGCACGATTTTATGAAGTGGCAAGGGCCGATCCTGACTGACTCCGGTGGTTTCCAGGTGTTCAGCCTGGGCGCCATGCGCAAGATCAAAGAAGAGGGCGTGACCTTTGCGTCCCCGGTTGACGGCGCCAAGGTGTTCATGGGGCCTGAAGAGTCGATGCAGGTTCAGCGTGATCTGGGCTCTGACGTAGTGATGATTTTCGACGAGTGCACCCCGTACCCGGCCGATGAAGACGTGGCTCGAGTGTCCATGGAGCTGTCGCTGCGTTGGGCGCAGCGCTCGAAAATCGCCCATGGCGATAACACTGCAGCTTTGTTCGGTATCGTTCAAGGCGGCATGCACCAGAACCTGCGTGAGCGTTCGCTCGAAGGCCTGAACAAAATCGGCTTTGACGGCCTGGCCATCGGCGGTCTGTCGGTGGGCGAGCCCAAGCACGAGATGATCAAGGTGCTGGATTACCTGCCCGCGATGATGCCTGCTGACAAACCTCGTTACCTTATGGGGGTTGGCAAGCCAGAAGATCTGGTGGAGGGTGTGCGCCGCGGTGTGGACATGTTCGATTGCGTGATGCCAACCCGCAATGCCCGCAATGGGCATCTGTTTATCGACACGGGTGTTTTGAAGATCCGCAATGCGTTCCATCGCCATGATGATTCGCCGCTGGATCCGACCTGCGATTGCTATACCTGCCAGAACTTCTCCCGCGCTTATCTGCATCATCTGGACAAGTGCGGCGAAATGCTGGGTAGCATGCTCAATACCATCCACAATTTACGGCACTATCAGGTGCTCATGGCTGGTTTGCGCGAGGCTATTCAACAGGGTACATTGGCCACCTTTGTCGATGCCTTCTATGCCAAGCGCGGGCTTCCTGTGCCGCCTTTGGACTAAGTTTCGTACCTCTAAGAACCAACATTGCAACTGGAGTGCTTAATGAGCTTTTTCATCTCTTCCGCTTTCGCGGACGGTGCAGCACCTGCCGCTGCTGCCCCAATGGGCGGCGGCTTTGAATGGATTTTCCTGGTCGGCTTCCTGGTTATCTTTTACCTGATGATCTGGCGTCCACAAGCCAAGCGCGCCAAAGAGCAGAAGGCCCTGTTGGGTAACCTGCAAAAAGGTGATGAGATTGTGACCACTGGCGGTATCGCCGGCAAAATCACTAAAGTTTCCGACGCTTTTGTTGTCATCGAAGTGTCTGACACTGTAGAGCTGAAAATTCAGAAGGGCTCGGTTGCAGCCACGCTGCCTAAAGGCACGCTGAAAGCGATCTAAGTTTCAACTTTTAACAATCGACGGGGCGCGCAAGGCGCCCCGCGTTTTAAGCGGGCGGCGTGATTGATGCTGAACAAATACCCTCTGTGGAAATACATACTGATCCTGGCAGTGCTGGCGATCGGTTTTATTTATTCCGCTCCCAATCTGTACCCGGATGACCCGGCCATTCAGGTGTCGGGTGCGAGCACGGCATTGCAGGTGACTGAAGCTGATCTGGACCGCGCAAGCAAGGCGCTGACCGACGACGGTATCGTTGTCAAAGGCGCTTCCCTGGCCCAGAACGGCAAAACCGGTTTGCTGCGTCTGGCCAAGAAAGACGACCAGTTGCCAGCCAAGGATGTTGTGCGTAAAGCGTTGGGTGACGACTTCGTCGTAGCGCTCAACCTGGCGCAGACAACGCCTCAGTGGCTGCGTAGCCTGGGTGCTCACCCAATGAAATTGGGTCTGGACTTGTCGGGTGGTGTGCACTTCTTGCTGGAAGTGGACATGGACAAAGCCGTTGATGCGCGCATGAAAGTGTACGAAGGCGATGTCAAAAGCCTGCTGCGTAAAGAGAAAGTGCGTTACCGCAGCCTGCCGCAACTCAACGGTGCCATTCAGCTGGGTTTCAGCGATGAAGCAACCCGTGAGCAAGCGCGCGGCCTGATCCGCAAAAACTTCAATGACTTCGACGTAACGGCAGCGGACCTCAATGGCCAGCCGGTTCTGCGTCTGGCGATGACCCCGGCCAAGCTGGCGGAAATCCGTGAATACTCCATCAAGCAAAACCTGACAACCGTCCGTAACCGGGTTAACGAGTTGGGTGTTGCCGAGCCTCTGGTTCAGCGTCAGGGTGCCAACCGCATCGTGGTTGAACTGCCGGGCGTACAAGACACCGCCGAAGCCAAGCGTATTCTGGGCAAGACGGCCAACCTTGAGTTCCGTCTGGCCGCTGAGCCGGGCGCATCGAAAGCCACTTCCGAGACTTTCGAATTCCGCGAGGGCAATCGTCCTGCCGCCCAGATCGAGCGCAGCTTGATCATCACGGGTGACCAGGTGACTGATGCTCAGGCGGGCTTTGACGAGCACGGCCGTCCACAGGTGAACATCAAGCTTGATGGTCATGGTGGCGAACTGATGAGCCGTTCGACGCGCAGCAACGTCGGTCGCAGCATGGCGGTTATCTTCATCGAGCAACGCCCGGTGACGACCTACACCAAGCAAGTGGTTGACGGTGTTGAGAAGGACGTACCGGTTCAGTCGTTCAAAGAAGACAAAAAGATCATCAGCCTGGCGACCATTCAGTCGCCGCTGGGCAGTCAGTTCCGGATCACCGGTCTGAATGGTCAGGGTGAAGCGTCGGAACTTGCACTGCTGCTGCGTGCCGGTGGTCTGGCTGCACCGATGTACTTCGCTGAAGAACGCACCATTGGCCCGAGCCTGGGTGCGGACAACATTGCCAAAGGTGTTGATGCTTCGCTGTGGGGCATGCTGTTTGTGTCGATCTTCATCATCGCTATCTACCGTTTCTTCGGTGTGATCGCGACGGTGGCATTGGCGGGCAACATGGTCTTGCTGCTGGCCCTGATGTCGATTCTGGGTGCAACCCTGACCCTGCCGGGTATTGCCGGTATCGTTCTGACGATGGGTATGGCGGTCGACGCCAACGTACTGATCTTCTCGCGTATTCGGGAAGAACTGGCCACAGGCATGACACCGCAGCGGGCGATCAATGAAGGCTTCAATCGTGCATTCACGGCGATTGTCGACTCCAACCTGACAACCCTGTTGGTCGGCGGGATTCTGTTCGCCATGGGTACCGGGCCGGTTAAAGGCTTTGCGGTCACCATGTCGCTCGGTATCTTCACCTCTATGTTCACGGCCATTATGGTGACCCGAGCATTGGTCAACCTGATCTACGGCGGTCGGGACTTCAAGAAGTTGTGGATTTAAGGGGCTGCCATGTTACGTACTATCAACTTCATGGGCGTGCGCAACGTTGCGTTCGGCGTCACTGTGCTGCTTACCGTGCTGGCGCTGTTCAGCATGTTCCACAAGGGCATGAACTACGGCCTGGACTTCACCGGCGGTACGCTCATCGAGCTGACCTACGAGAAGCCGGCTGATCTGACCAAGGTGCGTGAGGAGCTGGCTACGGCCGGCTTCCATGACGCCGTGGTACAGAGCTTTGGTGCGACAACCGACCTGCTGGTGCGGATGCCCGGCGATGACCCGCTACTGGGCAACAAGGTAGCGGCGGCGCTGGGCGAGGCCGATTCGGCCAACCCTGCGGTCATCAAGCGCGTTGAGTTCGTCGGCCCGCAGGTCGGTGAAGAGCTGCGCGACCAGGGCGGCCTCGGCATGCTGATGGCGCTGGGCGGCATCATGCTGTACCTGGCCTTCCGCTTTCAGTGGAAGTTCGCGGTCGGTGCAATCGTTTCTCTGGTCCACGACGTGATCGTGACCATGGGTGTGCTGTCGTTCTTCCAGATCACCTTCGACCTGACGGTGCTGGCGGCGGTGCTGGCGATTATTGGTTACTCGCTCAACGACACCATCGTGGTATTCGACCGGGTTCGTGAGAACTTCCGGGTACTGCGCAAGGCGACGCTGGTTGAGAACATCAACATTTCGACCACGCAAACCCTGCTGCGTACCGTGGCGACCTCGGTGTCGACCTTGCTGGCCATTGCCGCTCTGTTGATCTTTGGTGGCGACAACCTGTGGGGCTTCTCGATTGCCCTGTTCGTGGGTGTGATGGCGGGTACTTACTCGTCGATCTACATCGCCAACGTAGTGTTGATCTGGCTCAAGCTCAGCGCCGAGGATTTGATTCCTCCAGCGGCGAGCGAGAAGGAAATCGACGACCGTCCATAACGTTCTGTTAATCCCGGTGGTCACCTAAAAGGCGCGAGTATTGAACTCGCGCCTTTTTTTATGCTCCAAGGCTGGGAGTGATGGATGTGGGAATATTCCCACGTGTGATGGTCTGGAGGTTCACGTGAACAAGTCTTTGCTGGTAGGTGCGGTGTTGGGGGCTGTCGGTGTCACTGCCGGTGGCGCTTTTGCCACTTACAGCTTGGTTAAAGGCCCTGAGTCTGCTCAGGTGTTGGCTGTTCAGCCGGTCTCGCAGCAAATTAAAACCCCGCGTGAGGTGTGTAAAGACGTGACTGTCACACGCCGTGCGCCGGTCAAGGATGAGCACCAAATCGTCGGCAGTGTGATTGGTGCGGTGGCGGGTGGCCTGTTGGGTAATCAGGTCGGCGGCGGCAGCGGCAAGAAAATTGCCACTGTGGCGGGTGCCTTGGGCGGTGGTTACGCCGGTAACCGGGTGCAGGAAGGAATGCAGGAGCGTGACACGTACACCACGACGCAGACGCGCTGTAACACCGTCAACGACATCAGTGAAAAGGTGGTCGGTTATGACGTGCGATACACGCTCAATGGCAAGGAAGGCAAAGTGCGTATGGATCACGAGCCGGGCAATGAAATTGCCGTGGATAAGCAGGGCAACTTGATTCTGAATTGATGCGCTGAAAACTGTAAGAGCGAGCTTGCCTCGCGATCTTTTGATCGTTTAACAGATCGCGAGGCAATCGAGCGTCGACCGGCCCCTCCTACAGTTAAAGCAGACCAAAAAAAAGCACCTCGAAAGGTGCTTTTTTTGTGCGCGAGGTTCGCTTAGCGTTTCAGCGAAGCCGGCAGGTGTGGCTGGATTGCAGTCAGCACAGCTTTGAAGCACTTGGTGTTGCCGGCAACGATGTGGCCTTTTTCAAGGAAATCGTGGCTGCCGGTGAAGTCGCTGACGAGGCCGCCAGCTTCCTGGATCAGCAGTGCGCCTGCTGCCATGTCCCACTCGGACAGGCCCGACTCCCAGAACGCGTCAAAACGACCAGCGGCCACGTAGGCCAGGTCCAGGCTGGCAGCGCCTGCGCGGCGGATGCCTGCAGTTTGGCCGACCAGGCTGCGGAACATGCCCAGGTAGTTGTCCAGGTTGTCCATTTGGTTGTCGCGGAACGGGAAGCCGGTACCCAGCAGGGCGCCTTCAAGGCTGGTGCGACCGCTTACGCGCAGACGGCGACCGTTCAGTTGGGCGCCACGACCACGGCTGGCAGTGAATTCTTCTTGGCGAACCGGGTCGAGAACAACGGCGTGCTCAAGGCGGCCACGGTATTTGCAGGCGATGCTGACAGCGAAATGAGGAACGCCGCGCAGGAAGTTGGTGGTGCCATCCAGTGGGTCGATGATCCAGAGGTAGTCTGCACCTTCGCCGCTGCCTGCGTGCAGGCCGGTTTCTTCACCGAGGATGCCGTGCGTCGGGTAAGCCTTGCGCAAGGCGTCGATGATTTTCTGTTCAGCAGCACGATCGACTTCAGAGACGTAATCCTTGGCGTCTTTTTCGTCAACCTTGATGGTATCCAGGCGCTCGATGGAGCGGAAAATCAATTCACTGGCGCTGCGGGCGGCGCGCAGCGCGATATTCAGCATGGGCTGCATGGACGTTTCACCTAGGTCGTTAAAGAAAGCCGGACATTCTAACAGAAAATTTTGGCAGATGAAGGTTTGCGTTTGCTTACGTAGCTTAAGGTGATGGGCTTAGGTAAGATTTGCTCCCTTTTACCGGTCTGTGAGCGCTCCCATTGCTGTCTAATATTCGTGTCGTTCTGGTCAATACCAGCCATCCCGGCAACATCGGCGGTGCTGCGCGAGCCATGAAAAACATGGGGTTGTCGCGTTTGGTGCTGGTCGAGCCAAGGGTCTTTCCGCATCACGAGGCCGATGCCCGGGCGTCCGGCGCGGGCGATATTCTAGAAAATGCGCAAGTCGTCGCCTCGTTGGAAGACGCGCTGGTGGGCTGCAATCTGGTGCTGGGCACCAGTGCCCGTGACCGCCGTATCCCTTGGCCGCTGCTGGATCCACGCGAATGTGGGCAAAAAGTCGTCGAAGAGGCGGGGCAGGGCGCTGAAATCGCGTTGGTCTTCGGTCGTGAAGACTCCGGCCTGACCAACGAAGAGCTGCAGCGCTGTCATTACCACGTGCACATCCCGTCCGACCCGGAGTTCAGTTCCCTGAACCTGGGCGCAGCGGTGCAGGTGTTGAGCTACGAGATCCGCATGGCCTGGCTGGCCGCGCAAGGTCAGCCGAGCAAGATTGAAAAAGAAGAAGTCGCCTCCACTAAAAGCACGGAGCTGGCGACCATGGATGAGCTGGAGCGCTTTTACGAGCACCTGGAGCAGACGTTGGTGGCTATCGAATTTCTCGACCCGGAAAAACCGCGTCATCTGATGGCGCGCCTGCGCAGACTGTACGGGCGCAGCTCGGTCAGTCGTGCAGAGATGAACATTTTGCGTGGCATTCTCACCGAAACCCAAAAAGCGGCCCGTGGCGAGCTGCTAAAGCGCAAGGATTAATGATGTTCGAGCGTCTGCGTGAAGATATTCAAAGCGTTTTCCATCGTGACCCGGCGGCGCGCAATGCTTTCGAAGTGTTGACGTGCTACCCGGGCATGCATGCGATCTGGATCCATCGCCTCTCGGGCATGTTGTGGGGCGCGGGCTGGAAGTGGCTTGCGCGCCTGGTGTCGAACTTTGGCCGCTGGCTGACCGGGATTGAAATTCATCCGGGTGCCAAGGTTGGTCGTCGTTTCTTTATCGACCACGGCATGGGCATTGTGATCGGTGAGACCGCTGAAATCGGTGATGACGTGACCTTGTACCAGGGCGTAACCCTGGGCGGCACCAGTTGGAACAAAGGCAAGCGCCACCCGACACTGGAAAGCGGTGTCGTGGTAGGCGCGGGCGCCAAGGTACTGGGCCCGTTTACCGTCGGTGCGGGGGCTAAAGTAGGCTCCAATGCGGTGGTGACCAAGGCGGTGCCTGCGGGCGCGACCGTGGTCGGCATTCCGGGTCGGATCATCGTCAAAAGTGATGATGAGGCCGAGGCGAAGCGCAAAGCCATGGCCGAGAAAATCGGTTTTGATGCCTATGGCGTAAGCGAAGACATGCCAGACCCTGTGGCGCGCGCCATTGCCCAGTTGCTGGACCACTTGCAGGCGGTTGACGGCAAGCTGGACGGCATGTGCGGGGCCTTGAAAGACTTGGGCAGCCCTTATTGCGCCAAAGAACTGCCAGAACTGCGCGAAGAAGACTTCGCCTGCGTCCAGGGCAAGGACGAAAGCAAGGCGGTGTAATTGGCCGGTGGGAGCGGGCTTGCTCGCGATAGCCTCTGCGCGGTTTGCCTGAAGCGCCGCGTCGAAGCCATTGCGGGCAAGCCCGCTCCCACATTGATTGTGTGTGGTCGTTGGATCTGCTCCATGTGCCATTACGCCGCAGACCCTGCTACAATGCCGCCGCTCTTTGCGGGTAATCCCGACTAAAGTACTAGGTCTAATAGTTGACTTAAACAGTCGGGAATAGCATACTCGCCTCCATTCCGAATTCCGTGGTACCTGTCCATGAGACTGACTACAAAAGGCCGATACGCCGTAACTGCAATGCTCGATTTAGCGTTGCACGCACAGCACGGGCCGGTGTCCCTGGCTGATATTTCCGAGCGCCAGGGCATCTCTCTTTCCTACCTTGAGCAACTGTTCGCCAAATTGCGCCGCAGCAGCTTGGTCTCCAGCGTGCGTGGCCCTGGCGGCGGCTATCAGCTGTCGCGCGACATGCAAGGTATTCAGGTTGCCCAGGTGATTGATGCAGTGAACGAATCGGTCGACGCCACGCGCTGCCAGGGCCTTGGCGATTGCCATGCCGGCGACACGTGCCTGACCCACCACCTGTGGTGCGATTTGAGCCTGCAAATCCACGAATTTCTCAGTGGTATCAGCTTGGCTGATCTTGTTACTCGCCGTGAGGTACAAGAAGTAGCCCAGCGTCAGGATCAGCGCCGCTGTAATGGCAAAGCGCCGCACCTGGATAAGATCGAAGCGTCCGCCGTCGAGTGATTGCATAAAAACGACGGTGCGCCAGCCAGCCTGATTTAGGAGATAGTCCATGAAATTGCCGATTTACCTTGATTACTCAGCCACCACCCCGGTTGATCCGCGCGTTGCCCAAAAAATGAGCGACTGCCTGCTGGTTGACGGGAACTTCGGTAACCCGGCTTCGCGCTCTCACGTCTTCGGCTGGAAAGCTGAAGAAGCGGTAGAAAACGCTCGCCGTCAGGTTGCTGATCTGGTTAACGCCGACCCGCGTGAAATTGTCTGGACCTCCGGTGCGACCGAAGCGAACAACCTGGCAATCAAAGGTGCAGCACACTTCTATGCCTCCAAGGGCAAGCACCTGATCACCGACAAAATTGAACACAAAGCCGTTCTCGACACCATGCGTCAGCTGGAGCGTGAAGGCTTTGAAGTGACTTACATCGAGCCAGGTGAAGATGGTCTGGTCACCCCGGCCATGGTTGAAGCCGCACTGCGTGAAGACACCATTCTGGTGTCGATCATGCACGTCAACAACGAAATCGGCACCATCAACGACATCGCAGCCATTGGCGAGCTGACTCGCTCGCGCGGCGTGTTGTTCCATGTGGACGCTGCCCAGTCGACCGGCAAGGTTGAAATCGACCTGGCCAAGCTGAAAGTGGACCTGATGTCCTTCTCGGCTCACAAAACCTACGGCCCTAAAGGCATCGGCGCACTGTACGTAAGCCGCAAGCCTCGCGTGCGTATCGAAGCTGCCATGCACGGCGGCGGTCACGAGCGCGGCATGCGTTCGGGCACCTTGGCCACCCACCAGATCGTGGGCATGGGTGAAGCGTTCCAGATCGCCAAAGAAGAAATGGCCGCCGAAAACGTCCGTATCAAAGCTTTGAGCGACCGTTTCTTCAAGCAGGTTGAACACCTTGAAGAGCTGTACGTTAACGGCAGCATGACCGCCCGCGTACCGCACAACCTGAACCTGAGCTTCAACTACGTTGAAGGCGAGTCGCTGATCATGGCGCTCAAGGATCTGGCGGTATCGTCCGGTTCGGCGTGCACCTCTGCTTCCCTTGAGCCGTCCTATGTATTGCGTGCCCTGGGCCGCAACGACGAACTGGCACACAGCTCGATCCGTTTCACCTTCGGTCGTTTCACCACTGAAGAAGAAATCGACTACGCCGCGCAGAAGGTTTGCGAGGCTGTTACCAAGCTGCGCGCCCTGTCGCCGCTGTGGGACATGTACAAAGACGGCATCGACATTTCGAAAATCGAATGGGCGGCGCACTAATAACTTAAGTCGCCGCAAGCAGACGCTGCAGAGCGCAGCGAATAGCAGTTTTACAGCGTCTGAAGAGCGACTCTGATGAGTGAGGATTAGTACCATGGCTTACAGCGAAAAGGTCATTGACCACTACGAAAACCCGCGCAACGTCGGCAAGATGGACGCGGAAGACCCAGATGTCGGTACCGGCATGGTGGGTGCACCGGCCTGCGGCGACGTTATGCGTCTGCAGATCAAGGTGAACGAGCAGGGCATCATTGAAGATGCCAAGTTCAAGACCTATGGTTGCGGTTCGGCAATTGCTTCCAGCTCCCTGGCAACCGAGTGGATGAAGGGCAAAACTCTGGATGAAGCAGAGACCATCAAGAACACTCAGCTGGCTGAAGAACTGGCCTTGCCACCTGTAAAAATTCACTGCTCGGTACTCGCTGAAGACGCCATCAAGGCCGCCGTTCGCGACTACAAGCAGAAGAAAGGTTTGATCTGACCCGAATGGCCTGTGCCTGAAAGGGCAAGGGCCGGTGATGATACTGGCGAGAGGTAAGGAGTCACGATGGCTATCAGCATGACAGAGGCGGCGGCCAAGCATATTCGCCGCTCCCTTGATGGGCGCGGCAAAGGTGAGGGGATTCGTCTGGGTGTTCGCACCACGGGCTGTTCCGGTCTTGCCTATGTGCTGGAGTTTGTCGATGAAGTGGGCGCAGACGATCAAGTCTTCGAAACCCATGGCGAAAAAGTGATCATTGATCCTAAAAGCCTGACCTACCTTGACGGCACCGAGCTGGATTTCGTCAAGGAAGGGCTCAACGAAGGCTTCAAGTTCAATAACCCCAACGTGCGCGGCGAATGTGGCTGCGGCGAGAGCTTCAACATCTGAGGCCAGTCGTGGGTACTCCTTGTCATTTTGCTTTGTTTGAACTGCAGCCGAGCTTCAATCTGGACCTCGATCAGTTGGCCACGCGTTATCGTGAGTTGGCGCGTGGTGTGCACCCGGACCGTTTTGCTGATGCTTCCGAGCGTGAGCAGCGTCTGGCGCTGGAGCAATCCGCCAGCCTCAATGAGGCGTATCAGACACTCAAAAGCCCCTCTAAACGTGCGCGTTACTTGCTCGCGATGAGTGGTGGCGACATGCCCCTTGAAGTCACGGTGCATGACCCCGAGTTTCTGATGCAGCAGATGCAATGGCGCGAAGAGCTTGAAGACCTTCAAGACGATGCCGATATTGCGGGGGTTGCCGCATTCAAGCGTCGTCTTAAAGCCGCTCAGAACCAATTGAACGAAAGCTTCGCTGCCTGTTGGGATGATGCTGCACAGCGTGAACAGGCTGAACGCCTGATGCGCCGCATGCAGTTCCTCGACAAGCTCACCTACGAAGTGCGCCAGTTAGAAGAGCGCCTCGACGATTAACCCAGTGCCGCCACGGTTGCACGCCTGATATACAGATAAGTCCTGATCACAATGGCCCTACTGCAGATCGCCGAACCCGGCCAAAGTCCTCAACCGCACCAGCGTCGTCTGGCTGTGGGTATCGACTTGGGTACTACCAATTCGCTGGTCGCTGCATTGCGCAGTGGTCTTTCCGAGCCGCTGGCTGATGCCGAAGGTCGAATCATCCTGCCTTCTGCGGTGCGTTATCACGCAGACCGCGTCGAGGTAGGTGAATCCGCACGCCTGGCGGCCTCCAGTGACCCTTACAACACCGTGTTGTCAGTCAAGCGTTTGATGGGTCGTGGTCTGTCCGACGTCAAGCAATTGGGCGAGCAACTGCCTTACCGCTTTGTCGGCGGTGAGTCGCACATGCCGTTCATTGACACCGTGCAAGGCCCGAAAAGCCCGGTAGAGGTGTCTGCGGACATCTTGAAGGTGTTGCGCGAGCGTGCTGAAAAGACCTTGGGCGGTGAATTGGTCGGGGCGGTGATTACCGTTCCCGCCTATTTTGACGATGCTCAACGTCAGGCCACCAAAGATGCTGCGCGTCTGGCCGGGCTGAATGTGTTGCGACTGCTCAACGAGCCGACGGCTGCGGCAGTGGCTTACGGTCTGGACCAGCAGGCAGAAGGCGTTGTTGCGATCTATGACCTGGGTGGCGGTACGTTCGATATCTCGATCCTGCGTTTGACCGGAGGTGTGTTTGAAGTTCTGGCCACGGGGGGCGACAGCGCCCTGGGCGGCGACGACTTTGACCACGCCATTGCGAGCTGGATCGTCGAGCAGGCCGGTTTGTCGGCGGACCTAGATCCGGGTGCTCAGCGCCAGTTGTTGCAAATTGCCTGTGCGGCCAAAGAGGCGCTGACCGATGCGTCCTCGGTGCCTGTCAGCTATGGCGATTGGCAGGCAGTGCTGACCCGTGACGCCTTCAATGCACTGATCGAGCCGATGGTTGCGCGCAGCCTCAAAGCCTGCCGCCGTGCCGTGCGTGACGCCAATATTGAGCTTGAAGATGTTCAGGCGGTGGTGATGGTCGGTGGTTCGACCCGCGTGCCGCGTGTTCGTGAAGCGGTGGCTGAGATGTTTGGTCGTGAGCCGCTGACGGACATCGATCCGGACCAAGTGGTTGCCATCGGAGCTGCGATTCAGGCAGATACCCTGGCGGGCAATAAACGCGATGGTGGCGAGTTGCTGCTGCTTGACGTGATTCCCTTGTCGCTGGGTCTGGAGACCATGGGCGGCCTGATGGAAAAAGTCATTCCGCGTAACACCACGATCCCGGTGGCCCGCGCGCAAGACTTCACTACCTACAAAGATGGCCAGACGGCCATGATGGTGCATGTGCTGCAAGGCGAGCGCGAGCTGATCAGCGATTGCCGCTCACTGGCGCGCTTTGAACTGCGCGGTATTCCGCCGATGGTGGCGGGTGCTGCGAAAATCCGCGTGACCTTCCAGGTCGACGCTGATGGCTTGCTCAGTGTCTCGGCCCGTGAATTGGGCTCGGGTGTTGAGGCCAGCATTCAGGTCAAGCCGTCGTACGGGCTGACCGATGGCGAAATCGCCAAAATGCTCAAAGATTCGTTCCAGTACGCCGGTGACGACAAGGTCGCCCGTGTCCTGCGCGAGCAGCAAGTCGATGCCCGGCGCCTGATCGAAGCCGTGCAAGCTGCCCTTGAGGTCGACGGCGAGCGTTTGCTGGATGCCGAAGAACGCATGGTCATCGAACTGCAAATGCAGGAATTATCCGAATTATTAGAAGGCACCGATGGCTATGCTATCGAGCAACAGACCAAGCGTCTGTCGCAAGTGACCGATGCTTTTGCTGCCCGCCGTATGGATTTGACCGTCAAAGCCGCTCTGGCGGGGCGCAACCTGAATGAGATTGAGGAATAACAATGCCGCAGGTCATTTTTCTGCCCCATGAGAAGTTCTGTCCGGATGGCCTGGTTGTAGAGGCTGAGCCCGGCACTTCGATCCTTGAGTTGGCGCATGAGCACCACATCGAGATGGAAAGCGCCTGTGGCGGCGTCTGTGCCTGCACCACGTGTCATTGCATCATTCGCGAAGGTTTCGACTCGCTCGAAGAAGCCGATGAGCTCGAAGAAGACTATCTGGACAAAGCCTGGGGTCTGGAAGCGCACTCGCGTCTGGCGTGCCAGGCGCTTGTCGGTGAAGAAGACCTGACCGTCGAAATCCCGAAATACTCACTCAACCATGCTGCCGAAGCGCCGCACTGATAGCGCTGCACGTCTGTAGTCGCTGACGAGGCACGAGGCTGCGATCGGGCGAAACTCGCCGATACATGGCCTCGCCAATTGCTTAAAGGAATTGTCATGAGTCTGAAATGGGTTGATGTACAAGAAATTGCTATACAGCTGGCTGAGGCTCACCCGGATGTCAATCCGCTGACGGTGAACTTCGTCAAGCTGCGTAACCTGGTTATGGCGTTGCCGGAGTTCGACGACATCCCGGATCGCGGCGGGGAGAAAGTCCTCGAAGCCATTCAGGGTTTGTGGATCGAAGAGGCTGACTAAGCCCGCAACGTTCGTAATTATGCAATACCCAAGAACCCGCGTATAATTCGCGGGTTTAATTTTTCGCTTAAATCACTGTTTCTGGAGTTACACCATGGCTGTTCAACGTACTTTCTCCATCATCAAGCCTGACGCCGTTGCTAAAAACGTTATCGGCAAGATCGTTACCCGTTTCGAAGACGCTGGCCTGAAGGTTGTAGCTTCCAAACTGAAGCAACTGTCCAAAGCAGAAGCTGAAGGCTTCTACGCTGAGCACAGCGAGCGCGGCTTCTTCGCCGACCTGGTTGCTTTCATGATCTCCGGTCCAGTTGTTGTTCAGGTTCTGGAAGGCGAAAACGCTATCGCTCTGAACCGTGAGCTGATGGGCGCTACCAACCCTAAAGAAGCCGCTGCTGGCACCATCCGTGCTGACTTCGCTGAATCCATCGACGCTAACGCTGTTCACGGTTCCGACTCGGAAGCAGCCGCTGCACGCGAAATCGCTTACTTTTTCGCAGCTACTGAAGTAACCACTCGCTAAGCATTGGCTTGTGAGTGAGGGTGAAGACATGATTGCAACGACTGGCAAAACTAACCTGTTGGGTCTGACTCAGCCGGAAATGGAGAAATTCTTCGACTCAATCGGGGAGAAGCGTTTCCGTGCCGGTCAGGTCATGAAGTGGATTCACCACTTTGGCGTCGATGATTTCGACGCCATGACTAACGTCAGCAAAGCCTTGCGCGACAAGCTCAAGGCTATTGCTGAGGTTCGTGGACCTGAAGTCGTCAGCGAGGACATCTCCAGCGATGGCACCCGTAAGTGGGTGGTGCGCGTTGAGTCCGGCAGCTGCGTCGAGACCGTTTATATTCCCCAGGGCAAACGCGGCACGTTGTGCGTTTCGTCCCAGGCAGGCTGTGCCCTGGATTGCAGTTTCTGCTCCACCGGCAAGCAAGGTTTCAATAGCAACCTCACCGTGGCCGAAGTGATTGGTCAGGTGTGGATTGCCAACAAATCTTTTGGCAGCGTCCCGGCAACCATCGACCGTGCCATCACCAACGTGGTGATGATGGGCATGGGTGAGCCGCTGCTGAACTTCGACAACGTGATCGCCGCCATGCATCTGATGATGGATGACCTGGGCTATGGCATCTCCAAGCGCCGGGTGACCCTGTCCACCTCGGGCGTGGTGCCCATGATCGATGAGCTGTCCAAGCACATCGACGTGTCCCTGGCGTTGTCGCTGCACGCACCAAACGACGAACTGCGCAGTCAGTTGGTGCCGATCAACAAGAAATACCCGCTCAAAATGCTGCTTGAGTCCTGCCGCAACTACATGTCGAGCCTGGGCGAAAAGCGTGTTCTGACCGTTGAATACACCCTGCTCAAAGGCGTCAATGACCACGTCGATCATGCGGTGCAAATGATCGAACTGCTCAAGGACACGCCGTGCAAGATCAACCTGATCCCGTTTAACCCGTTCCCGCATTCGGGCTATGAGCGTCCAAGCAACAACGCCATTCGTCGTTTCCAGGAACTGCTCCAGCAAGCGGGTTACAACGTGACCGTGCGCACCACCCGTGGTGAAGATATCGATGCGGCTTGCGGGCAGTTGGTGGGTCAGGTCAATGACCGCACCCGCCGTAGCTCGCGCCTGATCGCCGCTCGCGAACTCAATGCTGAGACTGATCTGGCGCAAAACGCTGCGGCTCAGCCCTGAGAGAGGAAACCTATGATCTTGCGCGCTGCGCTCCCTGTCCTCATGGTCGGCCTCTTGGCTGGCTGTGTCTCATCGGGTGATTCAAACCCGTTGAGTAGCGACAAGGGGCGTGAAGAAGCGCGTCAGGCCTATGTTCAGCTAGGGCTTGGTTATCTCCAGCAGGGGATGGCCGAACAAGCCAAAGTCCCCCTCAGCAAAGCCCTCGAACTCAACAAGACGGACCCGGACACCAACGCCGCACTGGCCTTGGTGTTTCAGTACGAAATGGAGCCTGCGCTTGCAGAGCGAGCGTTCCAGACCGCGTTAAGCGGACGGCCGACTGACACGCGAATCATCAACAACTACGGCAGCTTCCTGTTTGAGCAACAGCGCTATCAGGACGCTTACAGCCAGTTTCTAAAAGCCTCGGCAGACAGCCTGTACCCTGAGCGTTCGCGTGTTTACGAGAACCTTGGGGTCACTTCGCTCATGCTGGGGCAGCGTGATGTGGGGCGCCAGCAGCTTGAAAAAGCCTTGCGCCTGAACCGTCAGCAACCCCGTGCACTGCTCGAAATGGCTGAGATGTCTTACGAAGACAGGCATTATGTGCCAGCACGTGACTATTACGATCGTTTTAGCCTGCTTAGCGGGCAAAATGCACGTAGTCTATTGCTCGGTGCGCGACTGGCGAGTGTTTTCGATGAGCGCACCTCCACAGCCAACTATGGCCAGCAACTACAACGACTCTATCCCGGCACGCCGGAATATCAGCAATACCTGTCGGAGCAATGATGAAAGCGGCGCAACCCGAAGTTCTAGCAGCGACTCGTGTCAATCCCGGTGAGACCTTGCGTCTGGCCCGTGAAAACAATGGATGGACCCTGGCTGAAGTCGCCCTGAAACTCAATCTCACGGCCAGTTCCTTGAGCAACCTTGAGACGGGAGCGTTCGACAAACTGCCGGGCCATACCTTTGCCCGCGGTTACATCCGCGCCTATGCCAAATTGCTTGGTATGGATCAGGCCAGCCTGGTGCATGAGTTCGACGTGTACACCGGCACCGATGCCAATGGCAGCAATGTGCACAGCCTGGGGCGTATTGAAGAGCCCGTGCGCGTGTCACATACCATTTTGCGCATCATTAGTTTGTTACTGCTCATTGCCGTCCTGGGCGGTGGTTTTTTCTGGTGGCAGGATCAAACGTCCATGCGCGCCAAGGACCTGATTGGTCTGGCTCCCGAGCACGTAGAAGTTGAAGGCGCCGATGGCACCACCCAGATCCACCCGCTCGATGAGCCGGAAGACCAGGCGGTGGCACAAGCCAATGTAGAAGGCGAAGCCGCGCCGCAACCGTCGGCAGAGCAAGCTGCCAGCACTGACCTGCCATTGCCTGCTACCGGGGCTGCTTCAACGCCAGCAGCGCCAGCCACTTCAGTGGCCCCTGTGCAGCCAGCGGCTCCAGCCGCTGCCACGCCCGTTGCTCCGGCTGCCGTACCCGCTACCCCACAAGCCGCCAGCACCGCGCCCGTTGCGGGTGCCGGTAAGGTCAATATCAACTATGTCGCTGATTGCTGGTCTCAAGTCACTGATGGCAACGGCAAAGTGCTGTTCAGTGGTCTTAAACGCAAGGGCGACACGCTTGATGTGACCGGCAAGCCGCCTTTCAGCGTCCGCCTGGGCTATGCCCGCGGCGCGCAGGTGACCTACAACGGTCAGGTTGTGGATGTGGCTCCTTTCACCAGTGGCGAGACCGCTCGCCTGAAGTTAGGTCAATAAGTCATGCACGGCGAATCACCAATTAAACGTCGCGAATCGCGCAAAATCTGGGTTGGCTCGGTACCGGTAGGCGGCGATGCCCCTATTGCTGTACAGAGCATGACCAACAGCGACACCAATGATGTGGCTGCAACAGTGGCGCAAATTAACCGCCTGGAAGCTGCGGGCGTCGATATCGTCCGGGTTTCTGTGCCGGACATGGACGCCGCTGAAGCGTTTGGCCGTATCAAGCAGTTGGTCAAAGTGCCGTTGGTCGCCGATATTCACTTCGACTATCGCATCGCACTGCGCGTGGCGGAGCTGGGCGTGGATTGCCTGCGGATCAATCCGGGCAACATCGGTCGCGAAGACCGCGTGCGTGCGGTGGTCGATGCCGCCCGCGATCGTGGTATTCCGATCCGTATTGGCGTTAACGCCGGCTCGCTCGAAAAAGACCTGCAAAAAAAATATGGCGAGCCGACACCGGCCGCATTGGTTGAGTCGGCCCTGCGTCACGTAGAGCATCTGGAACGCCTGAATTTCAAGGACTTCAAGGTCAGCGTAAAGGCCTCCGACGTGTTCATGGCCGTTGAAGCCTACCGCCTGCTGGCCAAAGAAATCGTCCAGCCACTGCACTTGGGCATCACCGAAGCCGGTGGTTTACGCTCGGGCACAGTGAAATCTGCCGTGGGCCTAGGTATGCTGCTCGCCGAGGGGATTGGCGATACTATTCGCATCTCGTTGGCAGCAGACCCGGTCGAGGAAGTAAAAGTCGGCTACGACATCCTCAAGTCCCTGCATTTACGTTCACGTGGCATAAATTTCATCGCGTGCCCAAGCTGTTCCCGGCAGAATTTCGACGTGGTGAAAACCATGAACGAACTGGAAGTACGGCTTGAAGACTTGCTTGTGCCGCTGGATGTGGCGGTGATCGGTTGTGTGGTCAACGGTCCCGGCGAAGCCAAAGAGGCTCACGTAGGGTTGACCGGCGGTACGCCCAACCTGATTTACATCGACGGCAAGCCGTCGCAAAAATTGACGAATGAAAACCTGGTGGACCAGCTTGAAAAGCTGATCCGGCAGAAGGCGGCCGACAAGGTCGAAGCTGACGCAGCCGTTATCGCGCGCGGCTAACCAAACGGATTAAGGATTTTTTGTGAGCAAGTCTCTGCAAGCCATTCGTGGCATGAATGACATCCTGCCCGAGCAGACGCCGCTGTGGCGCTACTTCGAAGGCACGGTTGCGCGTTTGCTGGATAACTACGGTTACAAGCAAATCCGTATGCCGATCGTCGAGTTCACCGAGCTGTTCAAGCGCTCGATTGGTGAAGTCACTGACATCGTCGAAAAAGAGATGTACACCTTCGAAGACCGCAACGGCGATTCGCTGACCTTGCGCCCCGAAGGGACGGCTGCCTGCGTACGTGCTGTGCTTGAGCACGGCATCACCGGCGGCGGTCAAGTGCAAAAACTCTGGTACATCGGCCCGATGTTCCGCCACGAGCGTCCACAAAAAGGCCGTTATCGCCAGTTCCATCAGATTGGGGTTGAAGTGTTCAACCTGGATGGTCCAGACATCGACGCCGAGCTGATCGTGCTGACCTGGCGCCTGTGGGGCGAGCTGGGGATCCGTGATGCGGTCAAGCTTGAGCTCAACAGCCTGGGCACCAGCGAAGCCCGTGGGCGCTACCGTGCCGCACTGGTTGATTACTTGTCCTCGCGCCTGAGCGAGCTTGACGAAGACAGCCAGCGCCGTCTGAAAACCAACCCGCTGCGGGTGCTCGACACCAAAAACGCCGACACCCAAGCGGTGCTGGTCGACGCGCCGAAACTGGTCGATTACCTCGACGAAGAATCCCGTGTGCACTTTGAGGGCCTCAAGGCTCGCCTGGATGCTGCCGGTATTCCGTACGTGATCAATCCCAAGCTTGTGCGTGGCCTCGATTACTACAGCAAAACCGTGTTTGAGTGGGTCACCGACAAGCTCGGTGCCCAGGGCACGGTGTGTGCCGGCGGTCGCTATGACGGTCTGGTTGAACAAATGGGTGGCAAGCCAACACCGGGTGTTGGCTTCGCCATGGGTATCGAGCGTCTGATTCTACTGCTCGAAACCCTGGAACAAATCCCTGAAGAAATTGCGCGTCAGGTGGATGTTTACCTGTGCGCTTTCGGTGAGGCCGCTGAACTGGCTGCCTTGGCCTTGAGCGAACGCGTTCGTGACCAGTTGCCAAACCTGCGCCTGCAAATCAATGCCGGTGCTGGCAGCTTCAAGAGCCAGTTCAAAAAGGCTGACAAGAGCGGTGCGCTGTTTGCACTGATTCTGGGTGAAGACGAATTGGCCCATCAGGTGGTAGGTGTCAAACCCCTGCGTGGCCAGGGCGAACAACAAACTATTGCCTGGGATGCTCTTTCCGAGCACTTGGCCACCTGCATCGTGCAGGGTTGAAGCTGGTTAACAGCCGATTTATCGAATAAGGAGTGTTGGGGTGTCGAGTAACGATGATGATCAGCTGGGCGAGTTGAAAGACTGGTGGCAGCGCAACGGCAAACCCCTGGTCACTGGCGGCTTGCTGGCGCTGGTGGTGGTGTTCGGCTGGCAGGCTTGGCACAAATATCAGACGAACCAGTCGCAGGGTGCGTCGATTCTCTACCAACAATTGCTTGAAACCGCACTGACGCCTACCGGGCAGCCAGATGCGGGTCGTGTGGCCGAGTTGGCCAACAAGTTGAACAGCGAGTACGGCGGTTCTGCCTACGCACAGTTTGGCGGTCTTTTTGTGGCCAAAGTGGCCGTAGACACCGGCAAGCTGGATGACGCGGCCACCGAACTCAAGGCCATTGTCGACAAACCGGCAAACCCGACCCTGGCTGAAGTGGCGCGTCAGCGTCTGGCTCAGGTGTTGGCAGCACAAGGCAAGGCAGACGAGGCCTTGAAACTGCTGGACGGCGACTCGGACAAAGCATTCCTGGCCAGCCGTGAAGAACTCAAAGGCGACCTGCTGGTACAGCAAGGCCGTACCGATGACGCACGCGCTGCCTACGAAAAAGCCAAGGCTGCACTGTCTGATGAGGCAGCGGTAGGTGGCTTACAAATCAAGCTCGATGACCTGGCCAAAGGGGATGCGTGAAGTGATGCGTTGGAAACATGCGGCATTGCTGGCTCTGGTCGTTTTGGCCGCGGGTTGCAGCAGCAACAGCAAAAAAGAACTTCCGCCAGCTGAGCTGACGGACTTCAAAGAAGAAGTCGTTCTGCAAAAGCAGTGGGACCGTTCGATCGGTGACGGCCAGGGTAAAACCTACAACATGCTGACGCCAGCGGTTGAAGGTAATACCATCTACGCCGCTGACGTGAACGGTATCGTGATGTCGCTCGACCGCATGAACGGCGACGTTCAGTGGAAGAAAGACCTCGAGCTGCCTGTTTCCGGCGCAGTGGGTGTTGGCTATGGCCTGCTCATGCTCGGCACTCTGCAGGGTGATGTGATTGCCCTCGACGCCAGCACCGGCGAAGAAAAGTGGCGCGCTCGCGTTAACAGCGAAGTGCTTGCACCGCCTGCCAACAACGGTGACGTTGTGGTGGTTCAGACCCAGGACGACCACCTGATTGGCCTGGATGCGTCCACCGGCAATCAGCGCTGGATCTACGACAGCACGCCGGGTGTTCTGACCCTGCGTGGTACGGGCGCACCGCTGGTGACCAATCATCTGGCAATTGCAGGTCTTTCGACCGGTAAAGTCGTTGCTCTGGATACCCAAAACGGCGTGCCGGTATGGGAAAGCCGTGTGGCTGTACCACAAGGCCGTTCGGAACTGGAGCGCATCGTCGATATTGACGGTGGTCTGCTGTTGTCCGGTGGCACCTTGTACGTCGCCAGCTATCAGGGCCGCATGGCGGCACTGGAACTGGAAAGCGGCCGTGTGCTGTGGCAGCGTGATGCTTCCAGCTACGCGGGTGTCGCCCAAGGTTTTGGCAACGTCTACATCAGCATGGCTTCCGGCACCGTAGAAGGCGTTGACGAACGTTCGACCACCGTCCTGTGGAGCAACGATGCACTGGCCCGCCGTCAATTGTCGGCACCAGAAGTCTTCTCCAGCTATGTCGCCGTTGGTGACTTCGAAGGCTATCTGCACCTGTTGAGCCAGGTTGATGGCCGCTTTGTTGGCCGTACCCGCATTGACAGCGACGGTCTTCGGGCGCGTCCGCTGGTGGTCGGTGACATGATTTACGTGTTTGGTAACAGCGGCAAACTGGAAGCCCTGACCATTCGCTAAGGCGTCTATGCTTGAGACTCTAGAGTCTCAAGCAGCCTTGCTCTTGCAAGGTTTGCGGCACATTTGTGCTGTTCCGAACTCTGGCCGCTGCCTTGCAGCGGCTTTTGTATTTTCTGAAATAACGAAGTGGAGAGCCGCATGGTTCCCGTAATCGCCCTGGTGGGCCGACCCAATGTCGGCAAGTCCACCTTGTTCAACCGCCTGACCAGGACTCGTGACGCCATCGTCGGCGACTTGTCCGGTCTAACCCGTGATCGCCAATACGGTGAGGCCAAGTGGCAAGGGCGTTCCTACATTTTGGTCGACACCGGCGGTATCTCCGGTGACGAGCACGGTATGGACGAAAAAATGGCCGAGCAGTCGCTGCTGGCCATCGAAGAAGCTGATGTCGTTCTGTTCCTGGTAGATGCCAAAGCGGGTTTCACTGCCGCTGACCAGATGATCGGCGAGCACCTTCGCAAACGTAACAAGCGCTCTTATGTCGTCGCCAACAAGGTCGACAACATCGACCCGGACATGGCGCGTGCCGAGTTCGCACCCTTGGGCATGGGCGACGCGATCCCGATCGCTGGCGCACATGGCCGTGGCATCTCGCAGTTGCTGGAAATTGCCCTGGGTGATTTCCCGCGTGACTCTGAAGAGCCAGAAGAAGGCGAAGAAGAAGTCGTTCTCGAAGGCGAGGAAGCCAAGCGCATTCCTGGCCCAAGCGAAAAAGACGGTATCAAAATCGCCATCATCGGTCGCCCTAACGTCGGTAAATCGACGCTGGTCAATCGCATGCTCGGTGAAGACCGCGTTATCGTCTATGACCAGCCCGGCACCACACGCGACAGTATCTACATCCCGTTTGAACGTAATGACGAGAAGTACACGCTGATCGACACCGCAGGTGTGCGCAAGCGCGGCAAGATCCACGAAGAAGTTGAAAAATTCTCCGTGGTCAAAACCCTGCAAGCGATCAAAGACGCCAACGTGGTGATCTTTGTCATGGACGCCCGTGAAGGCGTGGTTGACCACGACCTGAACCTGCTGGGCTTTGCCCTGGAAGCCGGTCGTGCACTGGTGATCGCCGTCAACAAGTGGGACGGCATGACCCCAAGCGAACGCGAGTTCGTGAAGGTCGAACTGACCCGTCGCTTGTTCTTCGTTGACTTCGCTGACATCCACTTCATCTCGGCATTGCACGGCACTGGCGTGGGTAACCTGTACCAATCGGTGCAGAACTCCTTCAAGTCGGCTGTAACGCGCTGGCCGACCAACCGTCTGACCCAGATCCTTGAAGACGCGGTCAGCGAGCACGCGCCACCGATGGTTAACAGCCGCCGGATCAAGCTGCGTTACGCCCACTTGGGTGGTGCTAACCCGCCGATCATCGTGATCCACGGTAACCAGGTTGAGAAGGTTCCGAAGTCTTACGTGCGTTACCTCGAGAACACCTACCGTCGTGTCTTGAAGCTGGTCGGTACACCGATCCGCATCGAGTTCAAAGGTGGCGAGAACCCGTACGAAGCCAACAAGAACTCCTTGACCGACCGCCAGGTCAACAAGAAGCGCCGCATGATGTCGCACCACAAAAAAGCCGACAAAAAGCGTAGAGACAAGCGCTAACGCGCTGAAGAGGGTTCCTTGGGGGAATGCTGCTTGTAGGAGCGAGCTTGTCTCGCGATCTTTTGAACGTTTGAAAGATCGCGAGGCGAGCTCGCTCCTACCGTTCAGATTGCAGGTGGCTGCACTGACGGGCATCACACCTTTAGGAGCCCTTTTTCGTGTCTGGCGTTTGGGCTATTCTCGCTAGGTCCTGTGCCGTAGTCAGAGCCGGGAACTCATCAGGGAACGGCCATGATTATCAGCAAGTTGCCGAATGTCGGCACCACCATCTTCACGCGCATGTCGCAACTCGCGGCTGAAACCGGCGCGCTCAACTTGTCTCAGGGTTTTCCTGACTTTGATGGCCCGCAAGCGTTGCGCGATGCCGTCGGCCAACACATCGCCAGTGGCCACAACCAATATTCGCCTATGACCGGCTTGCCTGCCTTGCGTACACAAGTGGCGGCCAAAATTGCCCGCAGTTATGGCGTGCACGTGGATGCCGATACCGAGGTGACCATCACCCCGGGCGCTACCCAAGCCATCTTCTGTGCCATCCAGGCGGTGATTCACGCCGGCGACGAAGTCATTGTGTTCGACCCGTGCTACGACAGCTATGAACCTTCGGTCGAGTTGGCCGGCGGTCGTTGCGTGCATGTGCAGTTGGGGCTCGACGACTTCTCCATCGATTGGCAAAAACTCACCGACGCGCTGACGCCGCGCACCCGCATGATCATCCTCAACACCCCGCACAACCCCAGCGGCGCGTTGATCAGCCGTGCAGAACTGGACCAGTTGGCGGCCTTGATTGCCGATCGCGACATCTACCTGATCAGCGATGAGGTGTACGAGCATCTGGTGTACGACGGCGTGCCTCACGTCAGTGTTTTGTCACACCCCGAGCTGTACCATCGTGCTTTCGTTGTCAGCTCGTTCGGCAAGACCTACCACGTGACGGGCTGGAAAACCGGTTATGTGGTGGCGCCGCCCGCGTTGACCGCCGAGTTGCGCAAGGTGCACCAATACGTGAGTTTTTGCGGTGTGACACCGTTGCAGTACGCATTGGCCGACTATATGGCGGCCAGCCCCGAGCACGTTGAAGAACTGCCCGGGTTTTACCAGGCCAAGCGTGATCTGTTCTGTGATCTGTTAAAGCCATCGCGTTTTACCTTCACGCCGGTAGCAGGTACGTACTTCCAGTTGGTCGACTACGCTCACATTCGTCCGGACCTCAATGACGTCGACATGGCCGTATGGCTGACCCGTGAACACGGTGTGGCGACCATTCCGGTGTCGGTGTTCTACCAGACCCCGCCCGAAGGGCAGCGGCTGGTCCGTCTGTGTTTTGCCAAACGCGAGGAGACGCTGCGCGAAGCAGCAGAGAAACTATGCGTGATCTAAGTGGTTTACCCGATTTAACCCTGGCGCTGGTGCAAACCACCTTGGCGTGGCACGACCGTCAGGCCAATTTCGAGCACTTCGAGGAGTTGCTTGAGCAGGCCCGTGGCGCAGACCTGGTGGTGTTGCCAGAAATGTTCACCACCGGTTTCAGCATGGAGTCCGAGACCCTCGCCGAGCCAGAGGGCGGGCCGGCCACAAAGTGGTTACGAGCCCAGGCGGCAAAACTCAATGCGGTGGTGACTGGCAGTGTCATCGTCCAGGCGGCAGACGGCAGCCACCGCAATCGCCTGCTGTGGGCGCGGCCTGATGGTGAAGTGCTGCACTACGACAAACGCCATTTGTTCCGGATGGCTGGTGAGCACGAGCACTTTACGCCGGGCGAGCGGCAGGTTCAGTTTGAGGTCAAAGGCTGGCGTATCCGCCCGTTGATTTGCTACGACTTGCGCTTCCCGGTGTGGAGCAGCGACCCCCATGACACAGACTTGCTGCTCTACACGGCCAACTGGCCGGGTGCGCGCCGTTTGCACTGGAACCGCCTGTTACCGGCCCGAGCGATTGAAAACCTCTGCTACGTCGGCGCGGTAAACCGCGTTGGGACCGATGGCAAAGGGTTGGTCTACAGCGGCGACAGCCAGATCCTCGACTTCCAGGGCGAAACCTTGCTCAGCGCGGGCGAGGCCGACGGCGTGTTCCAGGTCAGCCTGAGCGCGAGCGAATTGGGCGCTTATCGTGAACGCTTCCCGGCGTACATGGATGCTGACAACTTCGACCTGAAGTACTGATACACCTCGCGATCTTTTAAAAGATCAAAAGATCGCGAGGCAAGCTCGCTCCTACAGGGGGGATTGCGTACGCCCGTAGCAGTTGACGAGCTTTGCGAGGCTACGTCCGGCTGTAGTCGCTGACGAGGCACGAAGGCTGCGAAAGATCAAAAGATCGCGAGGCAAGCTCGCTCCTACAAAAGCGTCAACAAA
Source organism: Pseudomonas sp. FSL R10-1350 (assembly GCF_009600525.1). Lineage (NCBI taxonomy): Bacteria > Pseudomonadati > Pseudomonadota > Gammaproteobacteria > Pseudomonadales > Pseudomonadaceae > Pseudomonas > Pseudomonas sp. FSL R10-1350. The sequence continues at coordinate 7,785 of NZ_WIVR01000001.1, read as the reverse complement.
AAAGGCCCTGAGGTTCGCACCTCAGGGCCTTTTTGCGTTTCAGCAGACGTTTAGGCAGCTTTAGCGTCGGCTTCGCTCAGTGAGCGGTTCAGGGCGCTGAACAGGGCCTTGAAGCTGGCGGTGGTGATGTTTTCATCAATGCCCACACCGTGCACAGCACGCTCACCATTCACCCGCAGCTCGATATAAGCAGCGGCCTTGGCGTTGGTGCCAGCACCGATGGCATGCTCGTTGTAGTCCATGATTTCAGCTTTGACCGGCAGGCCGGCAACCAGGGCTTCCAGGGCGCCATTGCCTTTGCCGTTCCAACGCAGGTTGGTCTCACCAGCGCCTTTGGCCGACACTTCAACCTCAACCGCGCTGTGGCCGTTTTCTTCCTGCAGGCGATGACTAACCAGCGCGTACGGGGTGTTGGCTTGCAGATACTCGCTGTGCAACAAGCTGTGGATCTGCTGCGCGGTCATTTCAAGGCCAAGACGGTCGGTCTCACGCTGAACCACCTGGCTGAACTCGATCTGCATGCGGCGTGGCAAGCTGATGCCGTATTCCTGCTCCAGCAGGTAAGCAATCCCGCCTTTACCGGACTGGCTGTTCACCCGAATCACGGCCTCATAGCTACGGCCAATGTCTGCCGGGTCGATCGGCAAGTACGGGACTTCCCACAGGGCGTCGGGCTTCTGCTGGGCGAAACCTTTGCGGATGGCGTCCTGGTGCGAGCCCGAGAACGCAGTGTGGACCAAGTCGCCCACATACGGATGGCGAGGGTGAACCGGGATCTGGTTGCACTCTTCAACGACTTTACGCACGCCGTCAATGTCAGAGAAGTCCAGCTGCGGGTCGAGGCCTTGGGTGTACATGTTCAGGGCTACGGTCACCAGGTCAACGTTGCCGGTGCGCTCGCCGTTACCGAACAGGCAGCCTTCGACGCGGTCTGCACCGGCCATCAAGCCCAACTCAGTGGCGGCAACACCAGTGCCACGGTCGTTGTGGGTGTGCAGGCTGATGATCACGCTGTCACGGCGGTTGATGTGGCGACCGAACCATTCAATCTGGTCGGCATAGATGTTCGGGGTGGCGCACTCAACGGTGGCAGGCAAGTTGAGGATCACTTTGTGCTCAGGCGTCGGGTTCCAGACCTCGATCACCGCGTCACACACTTCCTTGGCGAACTCCAGCTCAGTGGCGCTGAAAGTCTCTGGGGAGTATTCGAAGGTCCACTGGGTTTCTGGCTGTTGAGCGGCGTATTTGACGAACAGCTTGGCCGCGCTGACGGCGATTTCTTTGATGCCGTCCTTGTCCTGGTTGAACACGATGCGGCGGAACGACGGCGAGGTCGCGTTGTACAAGTGCACGATGGCTTTTTTCGCGCCGCGCAGCGATTCGAATGTCCGTGCGATCAGGTCTTCACGGCCTTGGGTCAACACCTGAATAGTGGTGTCGTCCGGGATGTGGCCGTCTTCGATCAACGTACGCACGAAGTCAAAGTCGGTCTGCGAAGCAGCCGGGAACGACGCCTCAATTTCTTTTACGCCAACGCTGACCAGGGTCTTCCAAAAGCGCAGTTTTTTCACTGCATCCATCGGCTCGATCAGCGACTGGTTGCCGTCGCGCAGGTCAGAGCTGCACCAGATCGGCGCTTGGGTGATGGTTTTCGATGGCCAGGTACGGTCAGGTAAATCAATGACCGGAAAGGCGCGATATTTGGAAGAGGGGTCTTTGAGCATGGTCATCAGGCAATCCTTTAATGTGCGGGCCGTATAGAGACAAGTGGCTCGCTGAAGAAATACAAAGCAGGGGGGACGAGGCAGCGCGTTTCAGCTTTGCAGTCGTGCACTGACGAGGCAGAGGCTTCGGTGCTGGCGTAATTGAATGAGGGTATGAGGTGTTTTCATAGGCTCAACCCTAACCATTGCGAAAGACGTTGGCAAGCGGCCTGAAAAACATTAGGAGAATTGCGCGTTTAAAGCAAAAAATCGAATTTATATGGCGTCTTATAGGATTGACAGTGAAAAAAATTGTTCATATAAGGCGTATGGCATTCATCTTGTGCTGCAAAAGTATTTCGCTGATTACCGAAACCCGGCCAGCTAACGAACTGGCCGGTTACTGCCCTACGTCCTGCAAATAAAGCCCTGTGTGAGGCCGTAGGGCGGTGTGTTCTGGACGCCTCCCACAAAGGTCATGAGTTTGCCCTCGGCCTGTGCATTGGTGAGCGCCAGGGACAAGGGGGACAACGGGTTCTTATTGATCATAAGGGTGACCGCATCCTCCAGCTCGATGACAAGCGCCAGCTCCGCTCCGACCGCTCTGTGCAACTGCATGAAGTTGATGGTTTGCGCGCCTGTTCGCTTGAACACCAACTCACTGACCCCGGGGATGTCCGCATAAATGGTGTAGCCGAGCCGCTGAAGCAGGCTACGCATGACTTCATTGAGTCCAGCGGCATTGCTCAGTTTTAATAAATCGCCGGCTTTCAATGAAAAGTCGATCCGGTCAAACCAGGTCGGTGAAGCGCGTGTTCGAACCAGCAACGTTTTAGGGCGAATTCCCAAGGCTGGCGTCAAGAGGGCCAAGGGATCACGCAATGCTCCCGAGCCATGTGGCAGATGGCCGGAAAACCAGCCATACAACGTTTCGGTCAACGTGCGCATACGGGTTTGTGTGAGCAACCAAGTGGTGCTGTCGGACAACATAAATAGACGCTTGGCCACTACCTGTGCAGAGTCTGGCGTCAGGCCCGGCAGAGACTTGAGGACGTATTGCCAGATCGGCTTTTGCAGCAGCGGCTCCTTGATCGCCCACGCTCCTCCCTCAAATTCGGCCAGGCGCGGTTGCAAGTACTTGTTTTTCAAGATCAGCTTTTCCAGTTGCTCATAGGTCGAGATCACCTGACCAGGCTTTTTCAAGTACACCTGTATATCCAGTGGCAGGTTGCCCTGAGGCAAAATGTCGAACCACTTGCTGTCTTTTTTAATCACTCGAAGATTAGAGCCGCTGCCTATTTCAGAAATGGGCGGATTCAGGCTGACCGAGGTATAAGTTTCGCCGGGAACGGTTCGGGCCCAGTTTTGCCACTCGTTACTGCTGACAGTGCCTGGTGCGTTAGTGCCGCTGGAGGGAACCGGTTGAGTCGGTTTAGGTTGTACCGGCTCATCATCCACAATGGGCCGCTTGCGCTTGTTGCTTAACGGGACGGCGCTCGAAGTGCCGGGCTCAGGGGTGAGGGCTTGTGCTGGGGCACCATCTAGCCCTGGCTTGAGGTAGTGCTGGGCCCACCGGGGCAGCTCTCTATGCTCGACCAGGAACTCGGCCAGATAAAGTTCCATCTTGTCTCGGCGAGGTGCAGGAAAGTTGTATTGGTCGAGCAGCTTTTTGGCCTCATCCAGGGTAAAGCGTGGGAAAGCCTCACGTACCTTGAAAGTGGCCAGCGAATATGTCCCGCCCCCCAGCACGCTCAACTCCGGTGTGCCGATACGCCACAGACCATCCGTGCCCTGACGAATCGCAGAGCGGTACCAAGCGCGCGGGCGACGCATATCCATTACTCGCCAAGTCAGGCGGTCCGCGTCATACACCACCTGAAACCAATGCTTTTGCTGCTGGATAAAGTATTGGGAGAAACCGCCGTGTTTCGGCGTCCTTTCGTAGATGCCTGCATAGGCGCCGTCTGTGCGCTTTGTCAGCCCTTCGACGCCCTGTTTGTAGGCCAATTTCGGATGCAAGGCTAACGTTCCTTTCGTGGGTAATTTGGCGAGAGCGGTCCCGATGTCCACCCCGGCATCCACCCAGCGCTCAATCATGCCGACAAAATGCCCAATCGCTTCACTCTGATTGCCGCGTTTCAGCGCATCAAAGCCATGCCACATCTCGATCAAACTGCGTCCCAGGGCAATCATGGCCGTGACCTTAAATGGCAGGATAATCGTGACGAGGTCCACCGCTGTTTCTATGCCGCTCCACACGGCCAGACGGTTGCTTTCTGTGGTCGACAGGCTCAAGGCATCTGCGCTGGCCAAGGCATGCTCGATCTCGGCCAAACAGGTTTTCTCAATGAAGTCGCCGGTAATCGCGGTGTCCCGAACATCGGCTGCTCTGAGCCCTTCAGTCACCCGTTGCTGGACTCGGGCTTGAGCGCCTTCGCTGACGCGTCCAATCAGATAGCCGGCCATTTCAGGGGCATTGAGGAATTTATTCGCCATGTGCGCGCGATTTTCAAACTCGCGAAACCGCTTGCCGTCAGGTGCTTCAGGGGTATAGACAACCAGGGCGCTGACGGACGACAGCGGTTGCGGTGTGATGAGGTTCAATTCCAAAGGGTCAGGCGCATAAGCCCCTGAAGGCGGTGCCAGGATAATCAGCACCCCGCGTACTGTGGCCTCACTGATCAGCAATTGATGAACCTTCAGGCGATGCCCTTCAACCATGGCGGGAATTTCAGGGGCATCAACCTCGTTCAGAACGGCCTCAACCCAGCGATAACCGCGGTCCAGGCGATCTGGCGAGAAGTCACCGGAAATCTTCGCTTCAAGTGCATCAACGCGCATCTGGGCGATCAGCAATTGAGCGGCAGTATCGCGACGAGAGAGGGCTTGGGGGGACTCGATGAACCGGTCCCGCAAGAAGGCCTCATAGCTATCGCCAATATTCACCGTGCGAACGATGTGCTTGATTTGTGCAGCGCTCAACGCGTCCATTCGTGGTCCATCGGCGCTGCCCGTTGAGACGGTGGCGGTTAATGCGTAGTCAATGTCCAGGCTACCGACGTTCTCCAGGGCCAGTTGCGACAGTGTTCGGGACGTACTGACCAGCTTGATGGACGGGCCGGTACGCGACAGGCTGTTCACCGCCGTGTAGGACGAGGAGGCATAGGCACTGATCGGGATAATGGGGCCTGAACCGCGCTCGGCCACCGTTGTGGTGATAAAGACGGTGTCCGGGTCAACGATCAGGCCATATTCTGCCTGGATGTAGTTCTGCAACTGATCGTGGGCGTAGCGCAGCAAAAACGCTCTGTCGCCATATTGATGGGCTGAGGGCTCGCCATTGTCGTTGGCAATGAAACTGAGGGTTCGGTAATGCGCAGCCGCCTCAAACCAGGCCTGACGGTCAGCATCGTTGGCTTTAAGCAGCCATTGGCGGGTCTTTTTTCCTAAAAACTTGGCGATACGTGCATTGAGGGCGCTCGCCTGTTTGAAGCGTGGAGCGTAGTCCAGCACATACTCCAGGTGTTCACTCAATTGGGCGGGCGAAACCGTTTTGGCTAACGACAGCGCGTGTTCCAGATTGGCTTGACGCTGATCGTCATGCACCTTGAGCCAATACTCAAACACTGAGCCGTGAATCTCCTTAAACGTGAATTCAAGAGAAGTTTCAGCCTTTTCAGACAGCGCCTGAACCCGCATCAGATCAGTGGGGGACAAGAGCTCCAGTAATGATTCGAATTCAGCGATTTCCGTGTGACGGCGGTTAAGTTCGACCTCTAATGTCTGCAGCGAAGCAAAGCCCTGCAAACCACCTGAAGGGGTGTACAACACAGCCTCACCGGCATTGGCTTTGGCGTTGATCTCAACTTCTGTCGTTTTGTCAGAAAGGCGAGTCATGCCTGATGCGTCAAGGGTTGCGGAGCCGTCGCGCGCGGTAATGACCCAGGCACCCGCGAAGGCAATCGGTGGCTCTTTTGACAGGTCCTTAAGTATCAGGGCATAAACCGCCGGGCGCGAACTGACCGGGAGCGCAGCTCGGGTGCTCAGCGACGGGTAACGCACCACATTATTGATCAGTTGCACCTGGCCCGGTGTCAGCGTGGCATCGTGGGACAGCAGTTCGGTTTCAGCCTTGAGCACGTCTTTGAGCTTGTCGAGCAGCCAGGATTTGCGCGATTGAGTGCCGGTTTGGCTGCTTTTATCCTGCCAAAACTGCGCTGTGTGGGTCTTGCAGTCACTGGCAAAAAAACGTCGCGCGCGGGATATAAAGCTCTGCAAGTCGCCCACTTTCACAGTGACGGGCGATGAATCATCCACAACCTTAAGCGTGGCCTTCAGCAGGTTGAATTCCGGCGCATGGCCGTCACACAGCGCCTGTAGCAGGATATCCAGCACACTGGAGAGCTGCGTATCACCCTCTTCACTGATCAGCAATTGCTCAGGATCAAGCGTCTGCGTGGCGTGGGTAAACGTCGCCTTCAGCTCGCTGTGTATAAATGAGTGGAGGGTGGGTTGCTCAGCCAGCAGGGTCTGGATCTGAGTGTCGATTTGCACCCATTTTTTGACACGGTCTTGCTCGTCCTGGGCGCTGACCGCAATCAGGTCGGCGCTCAAGTCTTGGGATAAATGAAATACATCACTCATGGGTTACACCTCACAGAGAAAGTTGTGAGGAGTATCTGCCCCGGCTTGACTGCGCCTGACATACATAACTAGTGCGGGGAGGTTTGCTCACGAGCAGTGACCCAACCCCGCGTATTCGCTAAGGCTGAAAGGCCCCGATAAAGATCGCCGGGTCTACCCGGGCGTCGTTCAGACTGACGTTCCAGTGCATATGTGGCCCGGTGGCGCGACCGGTTGAGCCGACTTTGCCGACCACATCGCCGCGCGCCAGTTGCTGGCCGAGCTTGGCGTCGATTTTCGACATGTGGCAGAACATGCTGATAAAGCCCTGCCCGTGATCGACAAACACGGTGTTGCCATTAAAAAAGTAGTTGCCGATCAGGATGACTTTACCGGCGGCCGGGGTTTTGATCGGTGTACCTGCGGGCACGGCAAAGTCCAGGCCCGCATGCGGGTTGCGCTCTTCTCCATTGAAGAAGCGGCGCACGCCAAACTTGCTCGACAGCGGGCCGTTGACGGGCTTGTCCAGCAGCAAGTTGCTGGGCGTGTTCGGGCTGAAGGTGCGGTACGCTTTGATCTGCACCGCCAGCTCGTTGTCGATGCGTTTGAGGTCGTCCGGGTTGGGGTTGACCTGGCGCTGGTTTTTCAGGGTGATGTGCTGCTCGGGGTACTTCTTGTTGCCCACGCTGAAGTTCAGGTTTCGGCCGTTGGCATTCAGTGTTTGCGTACCCGGCTTCACGGTCAGCGGGATGCCGACAATGGCGCGCCAGGTGTCTTGCTCTTTGACCACCAGCACCGGCTTGCCGTCGTATTTGGCCTCTGGGCGTTGCGCGCCGGTGCCCAGGTCGATCACTGCCACGCCACCCGGTACCGGCTTGTTGAGCAGTCGGGTGATGTAGCTGTCGGCGGCCGAGGCATTGAAAGCAAGGCACAGCAATAAAGCAGCAGTTAAAAAGCGTGGCATCAGCTCAATCCAGTAAAGAAAGGGTCACGGGTGTCAGGTGGTTGTCTTCAACCCGCACCTGCAATTCGCCTTCGCCCAGTCGTGCCTTCAGGCGCTGGCCATTGTGGGTCTGTTCGGCGCTGCGAATGGCATTGCCGCGCTCATCGAGCAAAATGCTGTAGCCGCGACCCAAGGTGGCTAGCGGGCTGACCACGTGCAGGGTTTGCATCTGGCTGTGCAGCGTCAGACGACGGGCCTTGAGACCTTCGCGCATCGCCCGTGGCAGGCGTTCAGCAAGGCTGTCCAGGCGCTGGCGGAGTAAGGCTAGCTGACGACCCGGATGTTGCGCTGACAGGCGTGTTTCGAGACGTATCAAGCGCTCACGGCGGGTATTGAGGCTGCGCTCAAACGCGCGGCGCATGCGCATGTCCAGGTCGTCGAGGCGCTGTGCCTGCTGGCGCAGTCGTTCACCCGGATGGCGCAAGCGCCGGGCCAGCCCGTCGAGACGCAGGCGGT